>NZ_CP070961.1:3900000-4054875 GCF_017086465.1 Nocardioides sp. zg-1228
CGCGAGGTGCTCGCCGCCGGCGCGCGACACCCGGTGGGGGTAGTCGAGCACGGTGAGCCGGTCGGACGCGCCGCACCGCTCGGCCACCTCGCGGGCGACGTCGGCGGTGCCGTCGTCGGAGGCGTTGTCGACCAGCAGCACGTGCTGCACCGCGTCGAAGACCGGAGGCAGCACCCACGGCAGGTTGCGCGCCTCGTTGCGCACCCGGAACACGCACGTCAGGCCCGGGGCCAACGGCTCGCCGGACGTCCACGGCCACGTGACGTCGTACGCCGGGTCGCCCTCGAGGGAGGCGATGTCGGGCATCAGCGAGTCCCCGGCCCCTGCGGGCGCTCGCGGCCGATCGCCTTGCGCAGCCGCTCGCGGGCCGCGGGGGGCACCATCGCGCGCACGGCGTGGGGCACCCGGTCGACGGCGCTGCGCGCGGGCTGCCCGCCCGCCTCCCGCCGCGCCTCCGCGGCGGCCGCGCGCCGCTGGGCGACGACGGTCGAGTGGGCGAACGCCTCCGCCTCGGCGTACTGCTCGGCGTAGGCGATGCGCAGCTGGTCGCACCACTCCTGGTGGGCGGGAGTGTCGTCGGAGGCGATCGCGTCGAGCGCCTGCCACGTCTCGTCGGCCAGCTCGCGCAGCCGGTCGGGCACGGGGATGTCGTCCCAGGTCATCGTCACCCGGCGCAGCGAGGGGTCGATGAAGCGGTGCACCTCGGCGATGTCGACGGCCATCGCCGTCTTGACCCCGGCGAGGTCGAAGGCCTCACCGAGGGCGAACACGGGCTGCGTCCAGTCGTCGAGCAGGTCGGCGTAGTGGACGAACGCGCGCTGCCGGCCGCGGGTGGCGCGCTCGGTGTGGAGCATCATGTTGACCCACGCCGCGGTGCGGGTGATCGCGCCCTGGTCGGCTCCGGCGCCACCGCGCCCGGTCCCCATCGAGCCGTAGTAGGTCTGCTTGGAGCCGACGACCTCCGTCACCGGCCGCAGCATCGTCACGTAGGACGACGTGGCGCCACACCGGTCGGCGGCCGCGCGCCACAGGCCGAGGAACCAGGCGGCGCGGGGGTCCTTGATGACGAGCTCGTCGCCGACGGCCAGCTGCTCCTCCAGCCAGGCCGCGACCCGGGCCCGGGTGGCGTGGTCGCCGCTGGTGGTGCCGGTGTCGAGCCAGGCCCGCGGGCGGGCGTCGGAGACCTGCACGTTGCTGCGCGCGAGGAGCTCGGTGTGGAGGTCGACGACCCAGCGCGGCTCGCCGAAGCCCTTGGGGTTGGTCGCGTCGGCGACCACCTCGGGCTGCGGAACGTGCAGGCCGAGCGTGCGCAAGGTGCCGGCCATCGTGCTCGTGCCGCTGCGGCCCGAGCCGACGACGAACACGACGCGGCGGCGGGTGGGCTCGGTCATGCTGCGGAGCCTATCGGTGGCCTCCGGCACCGATCAGGCCTCGGGGGTGGCCCGCCCCTGCTGGGCCTTCGCGGCCGCGTCGGCCTCCTGGAACGCCTCGTCGTGCTCGAGCTCCTCGCGCAGCGCGCTGAGGCTCGTGCCGAGGTGCACCCGGGCGGCCTCGGCGGACGGGTCGTCGTCGGCGCCGGAGGCGATGTCGCGCCACGACGTCTCGCCCGCGTCGACCCGGCGCTGCAGGCGCTCCTGGTCGGGGCCGAGCTCGCCGCGGCGGGCCTGCGCCTGCAGGTCCTGGATGCGGCGGGCCGACTCGGCGCGGAACTTGTCGCGCTCGGCGCCGAGGTGGGCGGCGAGCTGGCGCAGCGACGCGGTCGCCTCGCGCGCCTGCCGGCGGGAGTCCTGGAGGGCGGCCTGCAGGCCGGGGTCGTCGGAGAGGGCCATCAGAATCCTCGCGTCGCGGAGTCGTCGGTGCGGTTGCCCGCGGCGGCGTGCTGGGCGGTGCTGATCGAGGACAGCACGGCGTTGGCGCCGCCGAGGCCGGCGTTGACGTAGCGCAGCACCTTGAGCAGCGCCTGCGCCGCCTGGGTGAGCTTCTCGATCGCGCGCAGCCCGTCGTGGATCAGCTCGACGATGCGACGCGCCTTGCCGGGCGCCGAGACGCCGGCCTTGAGCCAGCCGATCGGTCCGGCGAGGCCGGAGATGATGAGCTCCTGGATCACGCCGTCGATGAAGTCGATCGCGATCACCAGCACGTCGAGGGTGGCCTTGCCGACCTCGATGACGTGGCCGAGCTGCTCGGCGATGTAGCCCGAGGCCTCCTGCTGGTCGGCGTGCATCTCACCGACGTCGGCCATCCGCGAGCGGGCCGAGCTGCCGGCCGGGCCCTGCCACACGGCGGGGAGCTGCTGGCCCAGGGAGGTGTAGTTCTGGCCGACCGCGCCGCAGGCGTTGCCGACGTTGCCCCAGGCGAGCTGCATCGACGACACGGCGTTGAAGTCGCCGGCGACCGGCTTGAACAGCGCCTCGAGCAGGCTCCAGCCGGTGATCTTGTCGACGATGCCGTCGATCGCCGGGATGATCAGGCCGCACTCGCCCTTCTTGTCCTCGATGTACTGCCCCTGGGTGCCCGGCGGGGTGCCGCCGGAGACCGCGGAGACGGGGTTGACGTGCTCGGTGATCGTCGTCATCGGCCGGCCCACTCCTGTGCGCTGTCGTCCTCGTGCTGGGACTGGTAGTCGTCGTATCGGTCGAGGTCGTCGGCGTTGTCACCGATCTCGCCGACGGTGTCGACGAGGTCGTTGACGTTGTCGACGACCTTCTTGCCCTCGTCGTAGACGTCGGTGTAGGTCGAGACCGTCTCGCCGATGTCGCGACGCCGGTCGTGGTCGGCGGAGTCGCGCGAGCGGGAGTCGGCGTAGGCGTCGTTGGCGCGCTCGCGGGCGTCCTGGGGGCTGGCGCCCTCGGCGATCGCCCGGTCGTACTCACGGTGGTAGGCGCCCTCGGCGGTGCGGTTGATCCGGTCGTGGTTGATCGTGTCGGCGCGGCCGTCGATGCCGTCGGTCTTGGCGTAGGCCAGCGCCTCGGCGTCGGAGTAGCCGAGCGAGCGGTAGTACTTGTACTCGTCGGTGCGGCGCTCGATCGCGTCGGAGACGTGGTCCCCGGCGGCCTTCGTGGGGTCCATCCACGGCGGCACGTCGCCCACGTCGTTGCCGGGCTTGACCTTGTCGCCCACCGCGGAGGCGCCGTCGGAGATGCCGGGGTGCTTGTCCTCGAGGTCGGGGATCGTGCGGCCGTCCTGCGGGGCGTCGGACAGGGGGCCGCCCGGGGTGTCGTTGCCGCTGCCGGCGGGGGCGTAGGGCGGGAAGCTCGACGGGTCGGGCGCGAGCGCGCGGAAGCGGTCGTAGGTCGCCTCGTCGGTCTCGAGGTAGTCGTCGCGCGAGTCGAGGAACGCGTCGCGCACCTTGTCGGCCACCGCGCGGGAGTCGCGCAGCCCGTCGTGGGCCGTGGCCACCGCCGACTCGTAGCTGCCCTGGAAGAGGTTGAGCACCCCGGAGAAGGCGCCGAAGTTGCTGCACGAGGAGGAGATGTAGTCGTCGATCGTGCTGATGTGGTCGTGCTGCTTGGACGCGAGTCGCGACGCCGCGGTCAGCGCGTCGGGGTCCACCTGGAAGCTCACGGTCGGGGTCCTTCGTCGAGTGGCGCGGTCGGGGTCGGTGCCGGCACCCCTCCTACCCGGAGCGGTCGCCGTCAAAACGCGGGAGGTCGTGTCAGGCAGGGCTCTCGCGCCGCTTCGCGCGCGACCGCACGCGGAACCAGCCGACGACCATCGCGAGCAGCGCGACCAGTCCGAGGGCCCACCCGAGCGTCGAGCCCCAGGCCCGCTCGGCCGTCGTACGCCACTCCCCGCCCTGCTGGTAGACGGTGATCTCGTCGCCCTTCCCCACGTCGCCGAGGCGGCGCAGCTCGTAGAGCGCGGAGGCCTGCTCACCGTCGGGCAGCTCGAAGACGACCGAGGTGTACTCCGTCGACCTCTGTCCGGCGCGGCTCGGGCCGAGATCCTCGAAGCCGAGGACCGTCGCCTGCTGCGTCTGCACGCTGGACGGCGGCTGGCGGCTGTCCCAGAAGTCGTAGAGCCGCCACCCGACCACGACCACCATCACGAGCAGCAGGACCAGCGCGACCCAGGTCATGCCGTGGTTGTCGCGCGCCGCGCCGCCGGAGAAGCCGCCCCCCTCCGCACCGGGGCGGTCGGGGACGGGACGCTCGGGGACGGGACGCTCGTCGGCCATGGCGCGCAGTCAACCACCCGGCGACCAGCCGGCAACCAACCAGCCGGCGCCCAGCCGCGTCAGAGGTGCTGCGGTTGCGCGGCGATCAGCGCGGCGTACCAGTGGAACGACTTCTTGCGGGTGCGCTCGAGGGTGTCGTAGTCGACGTGCACGAGACCGAAGCGCTGGTGGTGGCCCTCGGCCCACTCGAAGTTGTCGAGCAGCGACCAGCAGTAGTAGCCGCGCACGTCGACGCCACGCTGGACGGCCTCGGCGACGGCGTTGACGTGGGCGCGGTGGTAGTCGATGCGCGCCTGGTCGTCGACGACACCGTCCTCGTCGGGGTCGCCTCCGTAGGCGCAGCCGGACTCGGTGATGACGATCGGCGGGAGCGCCGCACGGAACCGGGCGCGGAACATCACCAGCCACTCGCGCAGGGCGTCCGGGACGATCGGCCACCCGAGGTCGGTGGTCGGGTAGCCGACGACCTCGCGGACGGCGAAGGGGATGTCGGAGTCCTCGTCGGCCGCCGCGACCTTGAGCGGCTGGTAGTAGTTGACGCCGTAGAAGTCGAGCGGCTGGCGGATCGTGGCGAGGTCACCGTCGGCCATCACGCCCTCGAAGAGGGGCATCAGGTCGGCGGGGTAGCGCCCGAGGAGCATCGGCTCGAGGAACGCGCCGTTCCACAGGGCGTCGAAGATCTTGCTCATCCCGACGTCGGCGTCGTCGTCGCTCGCGGGCCAGATGGGCGAGTGGTTGTTGGCGCAGCCGACCGACGTCGCGCCCGCCCGGCGCAGCTCGATGGCGGCGCGGCCGTGGGCCAGCAGCAGGTGGTGGGAGGCGGGCAGGCCGTCGAAGCGCAGCGTCTTGCCCGGGGCGTGCGTGCCGAGGCCGTAGCCGAGGATCGAGGCGACGTTGGGCTCGTTGACGGGGATCCAGTGCGCGACGCGGTCGGCGAGCCGCTCGCCCACGATCGCGGCGTACTCGGCGAAGCGCTCGACGGTGTCGCGGTTGAGCCAGCCGCCGTCGTCCTCGAGCGCCTGCGGCAGGTCCCAGTGGTAGAGCGTGACCATCGGCTCCTGGCCGTTGGCGAGCAGCGTGTCGACGAGCCGGTCGTAGAACGCGAGGCCCTTCTCGTTGGGCGCACCGCGCCCGGTCGGCTGGATCCGCGGCCAGGCGATCGAGAAGCGGTAGCCGCCCGTGCCGAGCTCCTTCATCAGCGCGACGTCCTCGTCGACGCGGTGGTAGTGGTCGCAGGCGACCGCTCCGGTGGTGCCGTCGGCGACCCGACCCGGCTCCGCGGCGAAGGTGTCCCAGATGCTCGGTCCCCGGCCGTCCTCGGCCACCGCACCCTCGATCTGGTAGCTCGCCGTGCTCGTGCCGAAGCGGAAACCGGGCGGGAGCAGGGGGAGGTCGTGCGGGGAAGCCACACCGGCGAAGATATCGCCATGGGCATCGCCGTGTACGCGGGTTCGCGGAGGTCGACCGAGACCGACGCGGGCCGGGTCACGCGCCACTCCTTCTCCTTCGGCCCCCACTACGACCCGGCCAACCTCGGCTTCGGGCCGCTGGTGTGCCACAACGACGACCTGCTCGACCCCTCTGCCGCGGGGGCCGCGGGGGTCGCGGGGGTCGCGGGCTACCCCGAGCACCCGCACACCGACCTCGAGATCGTCACCTGGGTGCTCGAGGGCGCGCTCGTGCACACCGACTCCTCCGGTGCCAGCCACGTCGTGGAGGCCGGGCGGGCCCAGGTGCTGTCCGCCGGCACCGGCGTGCGCCACAGCGAGGTCGCCGACCGGCACTCGGGGCGCTGCCGGTTCGTCCAGGCCTGGCTCACCCCGTCGACCCCCGGCACCACTCCGTCGTACGTCCTCGGCGAGGCGCCGCAGCCCTCGTCCGGACTGGTGGAGGTCGCCGGCGGCGACGGCCTGCCGGTCGGCACCGCCGGCGCCCGGCTGCTCGTCGCGCGCCTGGCCGCCGGCGAGTCGGTGGCCCTGCCCGACGACCCGCGCCAGCACGTCTTCGCGGCGACGGGCGCTGCCACGCTCGACGGTCTCGACCTGCGCTCCGGTGACGCCGTACGCCTCACCGACGAGCCCGGCCGCGTCCTGAGCGCGGCCGAGGCGACCGAGCTGCTGGTCTGGTCCTTCCCCGGGTAGGTGCTCGCCCGGGCTAGTCTCGTCCGCGTAGTCAGGGACGGTCTGGTCGGTTTTCGACCCGCCCACCAACCGGTGTGTCCCTCACTACCCCCCCGGCCGGGGTTACGGGATGAGGACGCCCGGGTTGAGGACCCCGCGGGGGTCGAGCTCGGCCTTGACCGCGCGGAGCACCCGCACCCCGACCTCGCCGATCTCCGCGGCGAGCCACGGCCGGTGGTCGGTGCCGATGGCGTGGTGGTGGCTGATCGTGGCGCCGGCGGCGACGATCGCGTCGCTGGCCGCGGCCTTGGCGGCCTGCCACTGCGTGAGCGGGTCGTCGCCCTGGCGGGCGGCGACGGTGAAGTAGAGCGAGCAGCCGGTCTCGTAGACGTGCGACACGTGGCACAGCACGAGCGTGCCCTCCCCGAGCGACGAGGTGAGGGCCGTCGAGACGTCGGCGTGCAGCCGCGCGCGGTCCGACCAGAAGCAGGCCGTCTCGAGCGTCTCGACGAGGACGCCGTGGTCGAGCAGCGCGTCGCGGAGGTAGGGCCCGTCGAAGCGCCCGTGCGCCCACCTCTCCCCCGGCTCGGTGCCGAGCGGCGTCCCGCCGAGGTCGGTCAGCGCCGCGGTGACGGCCGCGCGCCTGGCCTCCACCAACGCCTCGGTGCCCTCGTAGCCGGTCACCATCAGGCAGCCGGGGTCGTCGGTGGCGCCGATGGCGGACGGGTCGGCCAGGTTGATCGCCGTCTCGGCCTCGTCGGAGAGCCGCAGCACCGTCGGCAGCAGCCCGGACTGCGCCAGGACGCGCATGGCGTCGGAGCCGGCGCCGAACGACGGCCAGCGCCAGCCCTCGTACGCCGTCACGGCGGGCGCGCGCCGCACCCGGAGCGTCACCGACGTGATGACGCCGAACGCGCCCTCCGAGCCGAGCAGCAGCTGGCGCAGGTCGGGTCCGGCGGCGCTGGCGGGCGCCGCGCCGAGGTCGAGCGAGCCGGTGGGCGTGGCGGCCGTGAGCCCGACGACCATCGCGTCGAAGCGGCCGTAGCCGGCGCTCGACTGGCCGCTGGAGCGGGTCGCGGCGAAGCCGCCGATCGAGGCGTGGCGGAACGACTGGGGATAGTGCCCGAGGGTCAGGCCCCGCTCGGCGAGGAGCGCCTCGGCCTCCGGTCCGCGCAGCCCGGGCTCGAGGGTCGCGGTCATGGAGACCTCGTCGACGGCGAGGAGGCGCCTCATCCGGCCCAGGTCGAGGCTGATGACGCCGGCGAAGCCGTCGCGACGGGCCGCCAGGCCTCCGGTCACGCAGGTGCCGCCACCGAAGGGCACCACCGCGACCCGGTGCTCGTCGGCCCACCGCAGCACGGCCTCGACCTCGGCGTGCCCGTCGGGCCGCACGACCGCGTCGGGCGCGTCGGCGAGGTCGCCGGCCCGGGCCCGCAGCAGGTCGGGGGTCGACTTGCCGCGCGTACGCACCGTGCGGGTGGCGTCGTCGACCAGCACGTGCTCGGCGCCGACGACGCGGCGAAGGTCGTCGAGCAGGGCCGCGTCGAGCGCACACGCCGGGGGTCGAGCCCCGCTCACCGGACGGCGGTCCTGCAGGCCGAAGGCCAGCTCGACCAGGCCGAGCGCCGAGTCGGGCAGGACGGTGGCCGAGGCCGGGTCGCCCCAGCGCTGGGGGTGCATCTCGGGGACGGGCGAGGCGGAAGACATGCGTTACAGTGTGACAGATGTCGTCACTTCGTCACACCGCGGACCCGCGCCTCGACGGCTACCTCGACGTGGCCCGAGAGTGCATCCTCGACCTGGGCTGGCGGCGTACGACGCTCACCGAGGTCGCCCGGCGCGCGGACGTCTCCCGCATGACCATCTACCGCGCCTGGCCCGACATGGGCGCGCTGCTCGGCGACCTGATGACCCGCGAGTGGGTCGGCATCGCCGCCGCCATCGGCCGCGCGGCCGCCGACACCACGACCCCCGCCGGGATCGCCGAGGCGGCGCTCGCCACCGTGCGGGCGCTGCGCGACAACGGGCTCTTCGTCAGGATCGTCGAGCTCGACCCCGACCTGATGCTGCCCTACCTCCTCCACCGCCGCGGCCGCTCGCAGGAGGCGCTGGTGGAGATCCTCGCCGCCGAGATCGAGAGCGGCCAGGCCTCCGGCGCGATCCGTCAGGGCGACGCCGTGCCGATGGCACGGGCGCTGACGCTGGGCGCGCACGGGTTCGTCTTCTCCGCCCTCACCATGACCGACGACCGCGTCTCGCTGGCCGACCTCGACGCGGAGTACGTCCGCGCCGTCACCCGCGCGCTGGAGCCGTGATGTCCCCGGCCCGCCGGATCGTCCCCGGCCTCGACGCCATCCCCGCGGAGGTCGACGTCGTCGTCGTCGGGCTGGGCATCACCGGTGCGGGCGTCGCCCTCGACGCCGTCACCCGAGGGCTGTCGGTGCTCGCCGTCGACGCCCACGACGTCGCGTTCGGGACGTCGCGGTGGTCGTCCAAGCTGGTCCACGGCGGGCTGCGCTACCTCGCCCAGGGCCAGCTCGCCATCGCGCGGGAGAGCGCCGTCGAGCGCGGGATCCTGATGCACCGCACGGCTCCCCACCTCGTCCGGGCGCTGCCGATGCTGACCCCGCTCGACGACGCGATGCCGCGCCGCCGAGCAGCCCTCACGTGGGCGGGCCTGCGGGCCGGCGACGCGCTCCGGCGCTCCGCCGGCACCACCACCCGCACCCTCCCCCGGCCGCGCCGGCTCAATGCGACCGAGGCCCTCGCCCTCGCGCCCACGCTGCGTCGCGAGGGCCTCCGCGGCGGCCTGCTCGCCTGGGACGGCCAGCTCGAGGACGACGCGCGGCTGGTGGTCACCGTCGCGCGCACGGCGGCGTCGTACGGCGCCCACGTGCGCACCCGGGCTCGCGTCACGTCCGCGACCGGCACCGCCGTGACGCTGCGCGACGAGCTGACCGGCACGACGTACGACGTCCGCGCGCGCGCCGTCGTCAACGCCACGGGCGTCTGGGCCGGCGACCTCGACGAGCGGGTGCGGCTGCGCCCGAGCCGGGGCACCCACCTCGTCCTGCGCGGGTCGGCGCTGCCCCGCACCCGGGTGGCGGTGATGGTGCCGATCCCCGGCACGAGCGCGCGCTTCGCGATGGTGCTCCCGCAGCCGGACGGCACGATCTACGTCGGCCTCACCGACGAGCCCGCGCCCGGGCCGGTGCCCGACGTGCCCGTGCCGAGCGAGGGCGAGATCGACTTCCTGCTGGCGTTGGTGGCGCCCACCTTCACCGTCCCGCCGACGCGGGCCGACGTCGTGGGCACCTTCGCCGGCCTTCGACCGTTGCTCGAGGTCGCCGGCACCGATGCCACGGCCGACCTGTCGCGCCGCCACGCCATCCTCACCGCGCCCACCGGCGTGACGACGGTCGTGGGCGGCAAGCTCACCACCTACCGGCGGATGGCGCAGGACACCCTCGACACGCTCGTCGCCGCCGGTCGGCTCGAGGCCGGCTCGTGCCGCACGGCGTCGCTCCCCCTGCTCGGCGCCGCCGCCCCCGACGACCTGCGTCGGACGACGGCGCCCGCCCGGCTCGTCCGACGCTTCGGCACCGACGCCGAGCTCGTGCTCGCCGTCGCCCGCGAGGTGACCGGCCTGGCCGACGACGAGCTGCTCGCGCCGGTGTCCGACGACGTCCACGTGACCCTCGCCGAGCTGGTCTTCGCGATCACCCACGAGGGCGCGCACGACGTCGACGACCTGCTCGGGCGGCGTACCCGCGTCGGCCTCGTCGCCGAGGACCGGGCAGCGGCCGAGCCGCTGGCCCGTCGGGCGCTGCAGCTGGTCTCCGCCTCGTCGCGCCCGGTCTCGAGGGGGGTCTCGACGGGGCGTTCGCGGCCCTGATCCGGGGCGTGATCTTCGCGACAGCAAAATCCGCGGGCCACTTCGGGGGAACCTCGGACAGGACGTGGAGCGGGTGGGAAGGTTCTCCACGGCGCGCCCCTTGCCGACCCCATGCGGCAAGGGGCGGCCAGTCCATCTCAGGCCCGGGTTGCGGGCTCCCGGGTCACTCGACGGTGACCGACTTGGCCAGGTTGCGCGGCTTGTCGATGTCGTGTCCGAGGTGCCGCGCGGCGTGGTAGGCGAGCAGCTGCAGCGGGATCGTCAGCAGGATCGGGTCGAGCTCGGGCTCGTTGCGGGGTACCACGATCCGGCGCGCGCCGACCTCCCCGAGGTCGACGTCCTCGTGCGTGATGACGACCAGGGCCCCCTTGCGCGCCTCGATCTCGTGCAGCGCGCCGACGTTGCGCTCGGTGAGCTCGTCATGGGGCACGAGCGCGACGGTCGGCACCTCGGGGTCGATCAGGGCCAACGGGCCATGCTTGAGCTCGGAGGTCTGGTAGGCCTCGGCGTGGCGATAGCTGATCTCCTTGAACTTCTGGGCCCCCTCGCGGGCCACCGGGAAGCCGCGCACCCGGCCGATGAAGAACAGGCTGCGCGCCTCGGCGAGGTCGTGGGCGACCTCGACCAGGTCGGCCTCGCCGGCGAGGATCTCCTCGATCTGCCCGGGCAGCCGCTCGAGCCCCGCGACCAGGCGCTTGCCGTCGGCGATGGAGAGGTCCCTCACGCGGCCGAGCTGGAGGGCGAGCAGCGCGAAGCCCAGGAACATGTTGGTCAGCGCCTTGGTGCTGGCGACGGCCACCTCCGGACCGGCGTGCAGGTAGATCCCGCCGTCGCACTCACGCGCGATCGCCGATCCGACGACGTTGACCAGCCCGACGCAGCGCCCGCCCTTGCGGCGCACCTCCTGCACCGCCAGCAGGGTGTCGATCGTCTCGCCCGACTGGCTGACCGCGACGTAGAGGGTGTCGGGCTCGATCACCGGGTCGCGGTAGCGGAACTCGCTGGCCGCCTCGGCGTCGGCCGGGATCCTGGCCAGCTCCTCGATCAGCGCCGCGCCCATCTGGCCGACGTAGTAGGCCGAGCCGCACCCGAGGATCTTCACCCGGCGCACCGCCCGCAGCTCGCGGGCGTCCATGTCGAGCCCGCCGAGGTGGGCGGTGCCGAAGCGCTCGTCGAGCCGGCCCCGCAGCACGGCCTGGGCGGTGGTGGGCTGCTCGAGGATCTCCTTGCGCATGTAGGACTCGTGCTCGCCCGCGTCGTACGACGCCGCGTCGACGTCGAGCACCGCCGCGGTCTTGCCGGTGGCGACGAGGTCGCGGTGGCGCATCGTGCTGAACCCGGCAGCCGTGACGGTCGCCATCTCGCCGTCGTCGAGCACGGCCACGGTGGTGGTGTGGCGCACGATCGCGGCGAGGTCGGAGGCGACGTACATCTCCTTGTCGCCGACACCGACCACGAGCGGGCTGCCGTTGCGCGCCACGACGATGCGGTCGGGGAAGTCGGCGTGCAGCACCGCGAGCCCGTACGTCCCGACGACCGCGCCGAGGGCGTCGCGGACCTTGCCCTCGAGCGTGTCGGCGTCGCTGCGTGCGACGAGGTGGGCGAGCACCTCGGTGTCGGTGTCGCTGGCGAGCGTGACGCCGGCGTCGGTCAGCTCGGCGCGCAGCGCGGCGGAGTTGTCGAGAATGCCGTTGTGCACGACCGCGACGCGGCCGGCCTCGTCGGTGTGCGGGTGGGCGTTGGCGTCGGTCGCGGGGCCGTGGGTCGCCCACCGGGTGTGGCCGATGCCGGTGGTGCCGGCGAAGCGCTTCGGCAGCGCGTCGCCGAGGTCGCGCACCCGCCCGGCCCCCTTGGCCACCCGGACGCCCCGGGGGCCGAGCACCGCGACCCCGGCGGAGTCGTACCCGCGGTGCTCGAGGCGGGTGAGCCCCTCCAGGACGATCGGGGCGGCCTCCTGGCGGCCGATGTAACCGACGATTCCACACATGGGGACGGGGTCCTATCCGTAGATGATGCGCCGCAGCTGGCGCTCGGTGAGCTCCGGAGCAGCGACGACGCGATGGGTGAGCTCCTCGGCGATGCGCGCGAAGATCTCGTGGTTCTTGGCGCCGTAGGTCTTGAGGTGCGCGTGGCGCGCCCTGACGTAGGCCTCCACCGGCTGGGCGTGGAAGGCGATCACGTCGTCGATCACCCGCGCCGCCTCGCCCGGCGTCAGGGGCGTGGTGGCGACGACGTGGGCGACGAGGTCGGGGTCCGGCACCGGGCGATCATGCCTGCGAGATCGGTCGCGCGACCAGTTCCTGCCCGAAATCGGGCAGAAAGTCGTCTGTTGGCGCGGGATCCCCCCGGCGGTTCGTGTCGGCCTGTCGCCTCGGTGGAGCATGAGCCCGGCCCACGCATGCTTCTGGCCGCTCGGGTGGGGCGCGGATGCGCGTCAGGTCGTTCGGAGTCCCCTCGGGTGGAGACCTGCTAGGTTGGGTGAACAGCAGGTGAACGAGAGGTGTCCGATGAGCACGCAGACGATGACCGACCGCCCGGTCTGCACATGGACCCCGGTGACCGACGCGTCGGGTCGCACCCGCATGGAGGCGCGCTGGTCGACCTCCTCGGTGTTCTCCGCCCAGGTCGCCTGACGCGGTCCGCATCCGAGCCACGTCCCCACGCGGGGGCGTGGCTCGTGTCATGTCCGGACGCCGATCACGTCCGGGGAGGAATCTCTGGCTGTTCGGGAATGAACCCAAGGCATGGGTCGTTAGGATGGTTGAAAGTTCTACCAACTACCTGACGAGGGAGCCCTCATGAGCACCGGATTCGACGCCTCCACCACCGCCATCGACGACATCTCGGGCGACTACACGATCGACGTGACCCACAGCCGCCTCGGCTTCGTGGCCCGTCACGCCATGGTGACCAAGGTTCGCGGCCAGTTCGGCTCGTTCGACGGCACCGCCCACATCGACGAGGCCGACCCGTCCGCGTCCAAGGTCGACATCTCCATCGACGTCGCCTCCATCGACAGCGGCACCGCGGACCGCGACGGCCACCTCCGCTCCGGGGACTTCTTCGACGTCGAGACCTACCCCAAGCTCACCTTCTCCTCCACCGACGTCACGCGCGACCGCACCACGTGGACCATCACCGGCGACCTGACGATCAAGGACGTCACCAAGCCGGTCACGATCGCCTTCGAGCAGACCGGTTCGGCCCGCGACCCCTTCGGCAACGTGCGCGTCGGCTTCGAGGGCGAGACCACCGTCAACCGCAAGGAGTGGGGCCTCACCTGGAACGCCGGCCTCGAGACCGGCGGCGTCCTCGTCTCCGACAAGATCAAGCTCGAGTTCGACGTCTCCGCGATCCGCAACGCCTGAGTTGTCGAGTGGGCGCGTCCTGACGCCCCCATCCGGTCGAGTGGGCGCGTCCTGACGCGCTGAACCCCTCGAGTCGGCGCGTCCTGACGCACGAAATGGCATCGAGTCGGCGCTTCCTCACCAGTTCATGGTGCGGAGGCGCCGACTCGACGCATTTCGAGGCAGCTCGAACGCGCCGACTCGACGGGCCTACTCGGTCAGGACGCGCCCACTCGACGTGCCTACGCGGTCAGGACGCGCCCACTCGACGTGCCTACGCGGTCAGGACGCGCCGACTCGACGGGCCTACTCGGTCAGGACGCGCCCACTCGACACCTATGCCGTCAGCGGGGGTTCTTGCCCTGGTAGCCGCCGCCCTTGCGGTGGCCACCGCCCGAGCGGCCGCGGAAGGGGCCGTTGTCGGGCTTGATCTCGATCAGCTTGCCGGAGATCCGGGTGCCGGCGAGGCGCTCGAGGGTGCCGGGCGGGAGGTCGGCGGGGAGCTCGACGACGGAGAACTCGGGCTTGATCGAGATGTAGCCGAAGTCGCCGCGCGACAGGCCGCCCTCGTTGGCCAGGGCGCCGACGATCTGGCGCGGCTCGACCTTGTGCCGCTTGCCGACCTCGATGCGGTAGGCCGCCATCGGCTGGCCGCTGCGCGACTCGCGCGGGCTGCGGTCGGCCTTGCCGCCGTGGCTCGAGCGCTCCTCGAACGAGCGGGTGCGCGGCTCGGGCTCGGGGTCGAGGAGCAGCGGCTGCTCGCCGTGCATCACCGCGGCGAGGGCGGCGGCCACGTCGACCTCGGCGACGCCGTACTCGCTGACGTAGTGCGAGACCACGTCGCGGAAGAAGTCGATCCGCTCCGGCTGGGTCAGCGCCTCGGTGATCTGGTCGTCGAACCGCGAGAGCCGCGTGGCGTTGACGTCGTCGACGCTCGGCAGCTGCATCTGCGTCAGCGGCTGCTTGGTGGCCTTCTCGATCGCGCGGAGCAGGTGCCGCTCGCGCGGGGTGACGAACGCGATCGAGTCGCCGCTGCGACCGGCGCGGCCGGTGCGACCGATGCGGTGGACGTAGGACTCGGTGTCGGTCGGGATGTCGTAGTTGACGACGTGGCTGATCCGCTCGACGTCGAGGCCGCGGGCCGCGACGTCGGTGGCGACGAGGATGTCGAGCTTGCCGGCCTTGAGCTGGTTGACGGTGCGCTCGCGCTGCACCTGCGCGACGTCGCCGTTGATCGCCATCGCGGAGTAGCCGCGGGCGCGCAGCTTCTCGGCGAGCGTCTCGGTCTCGTTCTTGGTGCGGACGAAGACGATCATCGCCTCGAAGTTCTCCACCTCGAGGATGCGCGTGAGCGCGTCGACCTTCTGGGGGTAGGAGACGATGAGGTAGCGCTGGGTGATGTTGGAGGCCGTCGACGTCTTGCCCTTGACCGAGATCTCGACGGGGTCGTTGAGGTACTTCTCCGCGATGCGGCGGATCGCCTTGGGCATCGTGGCGGAGAAGAGCGCGACGTCCTTGTCGGCCGGGGTGTCGGCCAGGATCGTCTCGACGTCCTCCGCGAAGCCCATGTTGAGCATCTCGTCGGCCTCGTCGAGGACCAGGAACCGCAGCTCGCTGAGGTCGAGCGTGCCCTTCTCGAGGTGGTCCATGACCCGGCCCGGGGTGCCGACGACGACGTGGACGCCGCGACGCAGCGCCGAGAGCTGCACGCCGTAGCCCTGGCCGCCGTAGATCGGCAGCACGCTGACGCCCTTGATATGGGCGGCGTAGCGCTCGAACGCCTCCGAGACCTGCAGCGCGAGCTCGCGGGTGGGTGCCAGCACGAGGGCCTGCGGGGTCTTCTGCGAGCGGTCGAGGCGAGAGAGGATCGGCAGCGCGAACGCGGCGGTCTTGCCGGTGCCGGTCTGGGCGAGCCCGACGACGTCGCGGCCCTCGAGCAGCTGCGGGATCGTGCGCGCCTGGATCGGCGAGGGGGACTCGTAGCCCACGTCCGCGAGGGCCTTGAGCACCTCGGCGGAGAGGCCGAGGTCGGAGAAGGTCTGCTCGGGCGCTGCGGGCTGCTCGTCGTTCACGCTCACCACGGTAGGGCCTCAGGCGGCAAAGTGGGATTTCGCGCCCGCCCCCGTGGACGGCGATAAGCGCGCGACAGCAGGCAACGTGAGGCAGCACACTCCCCTGCATGTCGACTCGCGCCGCCACCCTCCCCGAGGGCCTCACCACCCGTCCGCTCCGGAGGTCCGACGCGGGCGCCGTCCACCGGCTGATGGTCGCCCAGGAGCTCGAGGACATCGGGCAGGTCGCGATCGAGGAGGCCGACATCGTCAGCGACTGGGCGCGGCCCAGCCACGACCTCGCCGCACGCTCGGTGGGCGTCCTCGACGGCGACACCCTCGTCGCGTACGCCGAGCTGACGGGCGCCGACCGCGCCGACACCGCGGTGCTCCCCTCCCACCGCGGCCGCGGCATCGGCACCTGGCTGGCCCGGTGGCTCGTCGACCTCGGCCGCGACCTGGGCTCGCCGGCCGTCGGGATGCCAGTCCCTCAGGGCTCGCCCGGCGACCGCCTGCTGGAGTCGCTCGGCTTCCGCGTGCGGTGGACGAGCTGGGTGCTCCGGCTGCCCGAGGGCGCCACCGTGCCCGCGCGACCGCTGCCCGAGGGCTACGTCGTGCGCACGGCCGCCGCCGGCGAGGTCCGCGCCGCCCACGACGTGCTGGAGGACGCGTTCCTCGAGTGGTCGGTACGCGAGCGCGAGCCGTTCGAGGACTTCGAGGCGGCCACGACCGGCCGCCCCGGCTTCGAGCCGTGGAACCTGCGCGTGGCGCTCGACCCGGACGGCACGGTCGTGGGGGTCTCGCTCGTGCTCGTCTCCGACGAGGGCACCACGGCGTACGTCGACCGGCTCGCGGTGCGGCGCGACCAGCGCCGCCGGGGGATCGCGCAGGCGCTCCTCGTCGACTCCTTCGCCCGCGGTCGCGAGCACGGCACGCGCACCTTCGAGCTGGGCACCGACTCGCGGACCGGCGCGCTGCCGATGTACGAGCGGGTCGGGATGGCGGTGGAGCAGGTCTGGGTCAACCGGGCGATCGACCTGCGCTGAGCCGACGGTGACGGGTGACAGGGCGACAGGGGACGCCCGGCGCGGCCGCGTCCATCCCCGGTCTAGACAGGCCGTCGCCCCGTCAGACCGTCCCTATGTCTGGCCCGGGGATGGCATTAGCATCGAGCGACGCCGCTCGGGCGGCGCACGGCGAGGGCGTGGGGCCCTTGTCTTCGCATCTGTGGGGGTTTGACGTGCAAGAACTTCATGCTTTGGTGGTCGAGGACGATCCTGACATCTCGTCAGCGCTGGTGGAGACCCTCGAGGGGGCCGGTTTCCGGGTGACCTCGGCGCCGGACGGACGACAAGCGGTGAGCGTGGCGGCCAGCGACCCGCCCGACCTGGTCACCCTCGACCTGACGCTCCCGCACATGGACGGCATCGAGGTGTGCCGTCGCATCCGCGAGACCAGCGACTGCTACATCGTGATCGTGTCCGCGCGCTCCGACGAGGTCGACAAGCTGATCGGCCTCGAGGTCGGGGCCGACGACTTCGTGCTCAAGCCGTTCTCGCCGCGCGAGCTGCGCGCCCGGGTGGCTGCGCTGTTCCGCCGGCCCCGGACTGCGGCGGGGGCCGACGAGTCGGCGTCCGGTCGCGGTCCGCAGGTGCCGAGCCCCGCGCAGCCGGTCGAGGAGCCGACCACGATCTCCGCCGGGGCGGGGCTCGTCATCAACTCGGCCCGCCGCGAGGTGCAGGTCAACGGCGCGATCGTCGATCTGACCCGCATCGAGTACGACGTCCTGGAGTACCTCGCCGTCCACCTGTCCCGGGTCTGCACCCGCGAGGAGATGGTGCTGGCGATCTGGAGCAGCGCCCTGACCCACGACCACCACCTCGTGGACGTGCACGTGGCCAACCTGCGCGGCAAGCTGCGCCGGCACTCCGACGCCACCTGGATCCACACGATCCGTGGCATCGGCTACCGGATGGACCGCGAGGAGGACGACGACCAGGAGCGGCGCTCCGGGGGAGGACCCTTCCTCGTGGCACGCATCGACTCCGACGACCGGGCCCGAGGCCTGGACTTCTGAGCCGTCCGCTCCCCCACCCGCCGGTGCCGTCCGGCGGGTGCGCGTGGGGCCGATTCACCACATGACCCACCGGTCGCCGCCTAGCATCGGTGCAGGGGGTCTCGCACGCCGACCGGTTTGAGCCGTCCGCGCGCGGGGTAGGTGAACGGTCAACCAGGGGAGTGGACTGATCATGGATGCACGCACGGCCGTCGTGGTCGAGGACGACCGCGACGTCGGCGACGCCATCAGCCAGCTGCTCGACCAGGCCGGCTTCGACGTCACCGTCGCGACCACCGGCGCCGACGCCCTCGCGCACATCGCCGAGCGGCGCCCCGATCTCGTCACCCTCGACCTCACGCTCCCCGACATCGACGGGGTCGAGGTCTGCCGCCGGATCCGCGCGGTCAGCGACTGCTACGTGATCGTGATCAGCGGCCGCACCGCCGAGCTCGACCGGCTCATCGGTCTCGAGGTGGGCGCCGACGACTACGTCGTCAAGCCGTTCTCGATGCGCGAGCTCCAGGCTCGCGTCGCGGCGCTCTTCCGGCGCCCGCGCACCACGGAGGCCGGACCGGAGCCCGCGCCCACCCTGGTCGCGGTGCCCGACCCGCCGGCGACGCGGCAGGAGGGGTGCCGCGACCTCAGCATCAACCGCGACGCCCGCGAGGTCCTCGTGGAGGGCCGCGAGGTCGGCCTCACCCGCACCGAGTTCGACCTGCTCGCCCACCTCGTGGCCAACCCGGGCGTGGTCGTGCCCCGCGAGGAGCTGATGCGCGCGGTCTGGGACAGCGACTTCGTCCCCGACAGCACCCACGTGGTCGACGTCCACCTGGCCAACCTGCGCCGCAAGCTCCGCGCCGCCGCCACCGGCAACCAGTGGATCCGCACCATCCGCGGGGTCGGGTTCCGCTTCGACCCCTGCTGCGACTGACCCCCGGGCGTCGGACGCCTCAGCGGGCCGACTCGCGCAGGGTCGCGCCGCGGGCGCCGCGCACGGTCATCGACGCGCTGGCCAGGGCGACGGCGCCGAGGACGGCCGCGGCGAGCAGTGCCAGCACGGCCAGGCGCAGCGGCGAGATGGCGGCCACCAGCGCGGGCGTCGCCGGATCGTCGGCGTAGCCGAGCGTGATCGTGCGCAGCACCACCCACTGCGCCAGGGAGCCGGCCAGGATGCCCGCCAGCGCGGCGCTGCCGAGCACGACGGCGAGCTCGCGCACCACGGCCACCATCACCGCGGAGCGGGGTACGCCGACCACGCGCAGCGCCGCGGCGTCGCGGCGGCGGGCCGGCAGCTGGACCGCCGCGCTGACGAACAGGCCGGCGAGCGCCATCAGCAGCACCAGCGCCGCGACCACGCCATAGAGGCGCAGCGCGAGGGCGTAGGCGCTCTGGTCGAGCACCTCGCGCTCCTGCTGGAGGGTGGTGCCGACGGTCAGCCCGGCGCTCGAGAGCGCCTCGGTGATCGAGGACGGCGTGCCCTCACGCGCCAGCACGTGGGTGGTGACCAGGTTGTCGTAGACGGGGCGGTCGGTGACGAACGAGCTGTAGTCGACCAGCAGCCCCGACGGGCCGGTGAAGGGCATCCCCTCGATGGCGCCGATGCCGCCGATCGGGTCGACGGGGATCAGTCCGAAGCCCTCGTCGAGCTTGGCGATGGCCCGCGCCTGGACGCCCGGCCCGGCCAGCGCCGGCCGGTCGCGGGTGATGCCGCCGGCGGTGAGCCGCGCCATGCCGACGGAGTCGCCGGTGTCGACGTCGAGGTCGAGGGTGCCGTCGACCTCCCGCATGCCGGTGATCGAGGTGCGCACGGCGGGGTCGGGGGTCGGCGTCCAGCCCGCGCCGGCGATGGCGTCGGGCACGGGCGTGCCGTCGACCGCGACCTCCTCCAGACGGATCGTCCCCGACATGCGGGCGTTGGTGCCGGCGCCCCCGCCGAGGGTCATCCCCTCGAGCGTGCAGCCCTCCCGGCAGAACGACACCCGGGCCGAGCGGCTGCTCTCGCCCGGCGGGAACGGCCCGAGGTAGGCCTTGAGCGGCACCCCTCCGCGGCTGCCGAAGCGGAGCTCGACGGACAGGCCGTCGTCGAGGTCGGCCCGGTTGTCGACGGTGAGCGTGATCCGCCGGCCCTCGAGCGTCGGCACCCGGCCACCGGGCGCGATGGTGTCGGCGACCTGCTCGACGTCGCGGCCCGGGCTCCACGTGGGCGGCCAGGTCGCCACGCGCGCCAGCCGGCTGCTGTCGACGACCGAGAAGTTGGCCCCGGGGTTGGAGACGCTGGCCGCGGCCATGATCCACTCCCCGTCGGGGTCGACCCGGCGGGTCAGGTCGACGGCCTCGGAGATGGTGAGGTTGGTCGACCACGTCGTGGCGGCCGGCGAGGCGGTGGCGGCGACGCTGGTGCGCCAGGTCGCGGCGGAGTCGTAGACGCCCGCGCCGAAGACGGCGACCGCGATGGCGGCGGTGATCGGCAGGATGACGAGCGTGCCCTCCTGGCGGCGCGAGATCGCGCGCGAGGACACGAAGCCGCTGAGCGAGCGCCCGCGCGAACGGTGGGTCCACCACGTCGCGAGCATGGCGGTCAGCCGCGTCGCCGCGAGCCCGGCCACGACGGCGAGCAGCACCGGCAGGACGAGGTCGGTCGCGTCGGGCTCGGCGGGGCCGCTGGCCGACAGCTTGCTCGCCAGCGTCGCGACGGCGAGGGCGAGGAGGGTGAGCTGGGCGATCACCGACCAGCGGCGCGCCGCCACCGGGCGGCGTACGCCCGAGAGCTGGGAGGCGAGCGACTCGCGGACCACCAGGCCCACGGCCACGCAGGCGACCGCCACGGCCGCGGCGAGCACGAGCGCGGCCGCGACCCAGCTGGCCGCCGGCAGGGGCAGCGGCAGGCCGGGCACCAGCCAGCTCCGCACGAGCACGACCGCCAGGCCCAGCCCGAAGGCGACGCCGAGCGGGGTCGCGACCAGCAGCAGGGTGAGCGGCTCGGCGAGCCCGAGGCCCCACAGCCTGCGGGACGTGACCCCGCGCAGCGACGCCAGCGCCAGCTCGGGCACCCGCAGCTCGCTGGCGGCGTTGAGCAGGCGCATCAGCAGCGCCAGTGCGACCAGCACCAGCGACAGCACGGCCGGCGCGATCGAGCTGCGCGCGGTCGACTGCTGGAAGCGGACCTCCTCGACGACGTCGGCCAGCGAGTTGGTGTCGTCGGAGCGCAGGATGCCGCCGACGACCTCCACGCCACCCTCGCTGGGCACGGCCGAGGCGGATGCCGCGGCCTCGTCGAGCTGCTCGGGGGTGAGGTCGGCGGGGACGGCCAGGTGGGTGTCGACGCGCACCGTCCAGGAGCCGGCCGCGGTGATCGTGTCGTCGGTGGTGATCAGCGGGGCGGGGGCGAACGGCTGGTAGCCGCCGCGGATGCTCTCCTGCTCGTTGGTGCTGGTGAGCCGTCCCGGGATGAGCCAGTCCTCGCTCGTGCGCGGGGTGAGGTAGGTGCCGACCACGACGACCTCGTCGATGCCGGGACGCGGCAGCCCGAGGGCCGCCACGCCGTTGGGCTGGAAGATCGCGAGGTCCAGCGGCCGGCCGATCTCGGCACCGGTCTTCTCGAGGTCGGAGGCCAGCATCAGCACCTCGCCGCGTGCCTGGGGACAGCGTCCCTCGACCTCGAGCGTCTCGCAGGCGTCGGTGCGCGCCCAGAAGGTGACCACGCCGCGCAGGGCGCTGAACCGCTCGGACTGCACGATCGGCACCGGCTCCTGCCAGGGGCCGGTCGTGAGCTCCTCCGAGGCGTTGACGGCGTCGGTGCGCGCCTCGCCGAGGGGGGTCCCGGGGTCGGGGGTGAAGACGCGGCTCAGGCCGGTGAGGCCGGCCGGGGTCTCCTGCAGGCGGGTCACGACGTAGGAGTTGGTCACCGCCTCGGAGAAGACCGGGCCGAGCACGGCCGAGCCGACGGCGAGGGCGCTCAGCAGCACCGAGCCCGCGGACAGCAGCGCCCGGGCCCGCAGTCCGCGGACGATCGCACCGAACAGCTGGATCATTGCGGGGTCCCCTCGGCGTCGGTCGGAGGAGCGCAGCGGGGGCGAGGGACGTCGTGGGGTGGGTTCACTGGCCCTCCTCCTCGCGCAGCAGGCTGGGGCGGGTCGTGGCGGCGCGCACGGCCCGCGCACGGCCGCCCACCACCACGACCGCCAGCGCCGCGATCAGGGCGGGGACGACGAGCGGCCAGGCGTGGGGCGCGGTGTCGAGGGGCAGCCCGGCCACCGGGACCGCGAGCAGCGGGAGCCCGTCGAGCAGCAGCCGCACCGCCAGCCAGCCGCCCGCGACCACCGCGGCCAGCGCGAGCACGGTCAGGCTGGCCAGCTCGGTGCGCCCGGCGCGCCGGGCGGTGCCGGTGGAGATGCCGAGCACCCGCAGCGACGCCACGTCGCGGCGGTAGTCGCGCAGGTGGCGCGCCACGCCCGCGCCCAGCGCGAGCAGCGCGACCAGCGCGCAGGCCAGGGCGGTGAGGGCGTACGCCACCGACTGGGCACCGCCGAAGCGCTCGCCGAGCGACTCGCGCACGGCCGTCCGGGAGCGCCAGCGGGTGCCGGTCGCCTCGGCGACCCGGTCGAGGACCTCCTGGGGGGCGCCCGCGCGGGCCACCACCTGCACCTCGGCCGAGGGGACGGTCGGCCCCGACCCGACCGCCGAGGTGCGGATGTCGGCGAGCGTGCCGATGCTGCCGAGCAGCGGCAGCGACCGGGCGACGCCGACCACCTCGGTCACCCGGTCGTCGCCGCCGAGGTCGAGCGCCTGCGGCGCGGCCTCGTCGGCGACCAGCACGGGCACCTCGTTAGCGCCCAGGTCGAGGTCGAGCTCGAGCGCGGTGGCCGGCAGCATCGCCACCTGGAGACCGTCGGGGCGGTTGACCACGAGCACCGCCGGGGGCTCGTAGTTGCGGAAGAACTGGTTGGAGAGAGCTGCCTCCACCGACGACGGGTCGGGCACCCACGGCTGGGCGAGCAGGTCGGTGCCACCGAGGGTGAGCTGCTCCACCAGCACCACGAAGTCGTTGCCGTCGATGAGGCCGCGGCTGTCTCGGTCGAGCGAGAGCCCGGTCACGACGCAGCCGTCGGTGCACTCGTCCACCCGCACGGCGCGGCGGGCGGGGGTGCCGTCGGTGGGCACGTCGAGGGTGACGGTGACGGCGCCCGAGCTGTTGGCCGCGGTGACGTAGGACAGCGTCAGCACGGCGCGCGCGCCGCCGACCTCGGTCTCCTGGCCGTCGGGGCCGCGGAGGGTGCGCACGGGCGGCAGCTCGATCCCCGAGACCGCCACCGTGAGGCGGTCGCCGGCGACGCGCACCGGGGCGAGGCCGGTGGCGAGGCGCCCGACGGCGTCGGACGCCGCCCGGGCGGGGGTGTCGTCGTAGAAGTCGCCGACCACCCGCTCCCAGCGCGCGGCGTCGACGTAGGCGCGGCGCTCGGCCAGCCGGTTCTCGTTGCGCACGATCGCGGTGGCGACGAGGTGCTCGCCCTCGGGGTCGGTCTGCTCGGTGAGGGCGACGGCTCCCATCGCGCCGAGCGCGGTCGCGTCGATCGTGCGCTCGCCCGGCACCTCGACGGCGGCCTGCTCGTCGGTCCAGCCGCTGACCGCCACCGCGCCGCTCAGCGCCAGGGCCCCGACGACGCCGGCGGCCACGACCAGCCGGACGGGGGTGACCAGGTCGTCGGCGCGCGCGAGCCGTCGCGCGGCCAGGAACGCGCCCAGGCCGCGCCTCTCGGTCGCCGGGGTCAGCACTCGGGCCGCGATCCGCACCACCCACACCGCGACCTGCCCGAGCGCCAGGCCCACCAGCGCCGGGCCGAGCAGGACGACCAGGTCGGGATCGCCGTCGCCCTCCCGGCTGCGGTAGGCCGCGACCGCTGCGCCGACGAGGACGAGCACGCTGAGGAAGATCGCCAGCGTCGTCGCCCGGCGCGGCCGACGCCGCGTCGAGACCTGGGCGGCGAGCGGCTCGCGCACGGCCGAGGCCGCGGACAGCGCGACGATCAGCAGGCCCACGCCGGCGATGGCGGCGGCCGCGAGCAGCGCCGTACGCCCGAGCGCCGGGGCGGCCTCGCCGAGCCAGGTGGCGCTCGCCCAGACGGTGCCGGCCGCGCCGACCGCGAGGCCGAGCAGGGTGCCGAGCACGATCGCGAGCAGCGGCTCGACCAGCAGGAAGCGCCACAGCCGCACCCCGTGGACGCCCCGCAGCCGGGCCAGGCCCACCTCCTCGCGGCGGGCCACGGCGAGCTCCGCGCCGATGCTCGGCACCGCGACCGCCCCGAGCAGGAGCAGCGGGGCGCTCAGCCAGCGCGAGGTGCCGGCCGCCTCGGCGAACTGCAGCACGGTCACGGCACCGCCGACGACCACCAGCGACATCAGCACCAGCGTGGTCAGGGCACCGCGGCGGCTCCAGGCGCCGCGCAGGACTCGGCTCAACGACCCGGCCTCTCCGGTGCCGCGGACGGACGGGCGGTCACCGAACGACCCGGCCCTCGTCGAGCGCGATGTGCAGGTCGCACGCCTCCACGACGGCGGGGTCGTGGGTGGCCACCACGACGACGGCGCCGCGGGCGGCCTCCTCGCGCAGCTCGGCCAGGACGACACCGCGGTTGCCCTCGTCGAGCTCGGACGTCGGCTCGTCGGCGAGCAGCACGTCGGCGCCGACCACGAAGCCGCGGGCGCAGGCGACGCGCTGCATCTGGCCGCCGGAGAGCTCCTCGACCTGCCGCTCGCCCAGGTCGGCGATCCCGAACCGCGCGAGCGCGGCCTCGGCCGCCTCGTCGGCGTCGGCGGGCGCCACCCCGCGTGCGCGCAGGGCGATGGAGACGTTCTCCCGGGCCGACAGGATCGGCACCAGGCCGTAGACCTGGAGGACGAACGCCACCTCGGGCAGCGGGTCGCCGCTGCCCGTCCACATCTCGCGTCCGTCGAGCTCGGCGGAGCCCGAGGTGGGCTCGAGCAGCCCGCCGGCGATGGAGAGCAGGGTGGTCTTGCCGGACCCGCTCGGACCCGACAGCGCGGTCACCTTGCCCGCGGGGAAGGTGACGCTCACGTCGTCGAGGAGGGTGCGCCCGCTGACGTAGGTGATGGCGTCGAGCCGCAGCTCGCGCGGCTGGCTCATGCCTGGGATCCTTCACTGCTGGCGCGGGTGACGATGATGCGGCCCTGCTCGTCGTCCTCGAAGCGGACGAGCGTGCCGGGGGGCCACTCGGCGGCGATGTGGCCGGGGAGGTGGAGGACGCCGTCCTCGCCCACCACGGCGTACTCCGAGCCGCCGTGGCCCTCGGCGCCGACGCGGCCGCCCTTCATCGTCACCGTGCGCGGGAAGGTGGCGGCCACCTCGGGCTGGTGGGTGACCACGACGATGGTGGTGCCGAAGTCGTCGCCGAGCGAGTGGATCAGGTGGAGCACGTGGTCGCGGTCGGCGTGGCTGAGCTGGCTGGTCGGCTCGTCGGCGAGGAGCAGGCGCGGCGACGTCGACACGGCGCAGGCCAGCGCGAGCCGCTGGCGCTGGCCGCCGGACATCGTGGAGACCACCTGCTCTGCCTGGTCGAGGAGCCCCACGCGGTCGAGCAGCTCGGTGTCGGCCAGCGCGTGGTCGCGGTCGCCGCCCGAGAGCGAGAGCCGGGCGAACGCGATGT
Organism: Nocardioides sp. zg-1228; assembly: GCF_017086465.1. Classification (NCBI taxonomy): domain Bacteria; kingdom Bacillati; phylum Actinomycetota; class Actinomycetes; order Propionibacteriales; family Nocardioidaceae; genus Nocardioides; species Nocardioides sp. zg-1228. Next base: position 3,925,311 of record NZ_CP070961.1, read on the forward strand.
TCTGTCGGGCGGTGGCGTAGGGCAGCAGGTTGCGGGTGGCGCCCTGGAGCATCGTGGATACCTGCCGCGAGCGGATCCGGGCGAGGTAGCGCTCGCCCATCCGCGAGACCTCCTCGTCGCCGAGGTAGATCTTGCCGGCACTCGGCTTCTGGATGCCGCCGAGGAGCGCGAGGAGGGTCGACTTGCCCGACCCGCTCGGGCCGAGGAACGCGACCCGCTCGCCGGGCCGGATGGTGAGGTCGACGCCCCGCAGGGCGACGACGTCGTGTCCGCCAAAGGTCTTGTAGAGGTGGACGACCCCCTCACAACGGACGCCGAGGCCCCCGGTGCGGGTCTCCTCGACCACGGCCGCGCTGTCCCGCACGATGCCCTCAACTCTCTGTAAAGAGGTTCAACATACATAAACCGCAGTACGTTGAATGCATGGTGATCCGAGTTGCGCTCGTCAACGACGACGAGGTGGTCGTCCGGGGCCTCGACGCGATGATGCGCAGCTACGGCCACCGCGTCGACGTGGTCGAGCTCGCGGCGGGCAAGCCCGTCGCCCAGCCCGTCGACGTCGCGCTCTACGACACGTTCGGGATGGGGCAGGGCAACGGCCCGGCCGTGCGCCAGCTCATCGAGAGCCCCCAGGTGCGCTCGGTCGCGGTCTACACCTGGAACTTCCAGCCGTGGCTGACCCGCGACACCCTCGGGCAGGGCGTGCGCGGCTACCTCTCCAAGAGCCTGCCGGCAGCGCGGCTGGTCGAGGCCCTGATCTCGATCGCCGGGGGCCAGCTCGTCGTCTCGCCGTCGCGGGGGCGCTCGCCGCTGGTCGGGGGCGACTGGCCCGGCCGCGAGGAGGGCCTGACCGCCCGCGAGGCCGAGGTGCTGTCGCTGATCACGATGGGCCTGAGCAACCAGGAGATCGCCGAGCGGACCCTGCTCTCCCTCAACTCGATCAAGTCCTACATCCGCTCGGCCTACCGCAAGATCGACGTCGACTCCCGCTCCCGAGCGGTGCTGTGGGGCGTCGAGCACGGCATGCGGGCCGACCGGGTGCGGATCAACGGCTCACCGGCGCGCGAGGTCTGACGAGTCACACCCGCCGCCCGGACGCCGCCCGCGCTTTGGGGCGACGGCGCCCGCCGCCCGTACCCTGCTCCGGTGAACGAGCAGCACGACGGCATCGACCCGGCCGACCTGGCGACGACCGTCCGCGTCCTCGAGCAGCTGCACCGAGTGCCGGGCGACCACCCCGACCACATCACCGTCAAGCGCGCGGCCTCGCACATGTACAAGGCGATCAAGGCCGAGCGCCGGATGGCCAAGCGCGCCGAGGAGCTGGCGCACGACCGTGCGGTCACCGAGCTCACCGCCACCGGCTCGCCCGAGCGCATCGACGACGAGACGTCCGGGATCCCGCTCGTCTCCTCCGCGCCCGGCGCGTTCGCCGGCGAGCTGATCAACCCGCGCGGCTGCTACATCTGCAAGCAGGACTTCACCCTCGTCGACGCGTTCTACCACTGGCTGTGCCCCACGTGCGCGGCGATGAGCCACGCCAAGCGCGACCAACGCACCGACCTCACCGGCCGGCGGGCGCTGCTGACCGGAGGGCGCGCCAAGATCGGGATGTACATCGCGCTGCGCCTGCTGCGCGACGGGGCCCACACCACGATCACCACCCGGTTCCCCAAGGACGCGGTGCGCCGGTTCGGCTCCCTGCCCGACAGCGACGAGTGGATCCACCGGCTCAAGGTCGTCGGCATCGACCTGCGCGACCCCACCCAGGTCATCTCCCTCGCCGACGACGTCGCCGCGGCCGGCCCGCTGGACATCCTCATCAACAACGCGTGCCAGACGGTGCGCCGCACGCCGGGCGCCTACGCGCCGCTCGTCGAGGCCGAGTCGCTGCCGCTGCCCGACGACTCCGTGCCCGAGCTGGTGACCTTCGACCGGATCTCCGAGGCCCACCCCGCCGCGATCGCGGGCGCGCTGCGCGGCACCGCCGTGGCCCACCACGAGGGCGAGTCGGCCGAGCACGCGATGGCCGTGCACAACGCCGCCACCCTGACCGCGCTGGCGCTCAAGGCGGGGCAGGCCTCCCTCGACGCGCACCTGGCGGGCACGGCGGTCGACGCCGGCGGGCTGCTGCCCGACGTGCAGGTCTCCAACTCGTGGACCCAGACCGTCGGCGAGGTCGACCCGCTCGAGCTGCTCGAGGTGCAGCTGTGCAACTCGATCGCGCCGTTCCTGCTGGTCTCGCGGCTGCGCCCGGCGATGGCGACCGCCGCGGCGGCCGCGACCTCCGGGCGGGCGTACGTCGTCAACGTCTCCGCCATGGAGGGGCAGTTCTCGCGGCGCTACAAGGGCGCGGGGCACCCCCACACCAACATGGCCAAGGCCGCGCTCAACATGCTGACCCGCACGTCGGCGGGCGAGATGTTCGAGACCGACCGGATCCTGATGACGGCCGTCGACACCGGGTGGATCACCGACGAGCGCCCGCACCACGAGAAGCTGCGGATCGCTGCCGAGGGCTGGCACGCCCCGCTCGACCTCGTCGACGGCGCCGCGCGGGTCTACGACCCGATCGTGCTCGGCGAGGCCGGCACCGACCTCTTCGGCTGCTTCGTCAAGGACTACCAGCCCTCCCCCTGGTGAGACTCCGGTGAGCCCCTGGTGGGCCGGGGCGGGCTCAGGGCCGGCTCGGGACAGGCTCAGGACTCGAGCCAGGCCAGCACCGCGAGCACCCGCCGGTTGTCGTCGGGGGCGACGGGCAGGTCGAGCTTGGTGAAGATGCTGTTGGCGTGCTTGTCGACGGCCTTGGGCGTGATGTGGAGCCGAGCCGCGATGGCGGCGTTGGAGCGCCCCTCGGCCATCAGCCCCAGCACCTCGCGCTCGCGCTCGGACAGCCGGTCGACCGCGCGCGCCCGCGGCCGCGCCATGATCGTGGAGACCACCTCCGCGTCGAGCACGGTGCCGCCGGCGGCCACCCGGCGCACGGCGTCGACGAACTCACCGATGTCGCCGACCCGGTCCTTGAGCAGGTAGCCGATGCCGCCCCCGCCACCGGCGAGCAGCTCGCGGGCGTAGAGGTGCTCCACCCACTGCGAGAGGACCACGACGGGGAAGCCCGGGCGGGCCGCGCGGCAGGCGATCGCGGCGCGCAGGCCCTCGTCGGTGAGCGTCGGCGGGAGGCGTACGTCGAGGATCCCCGCCTCGACGTCGGGGTCGGCGAGCGCCTCGGCGAGAGCGGGTGCGTTGTCGACCGAGTGGACGATCGTGAAGCCGTGCGCCGTGAGGATCCGGGTCAGCCCGTCGCGGAGGAGGGCGTTGTCCTCGGCGAGGACGACTCGCACGGCACCTCCAGCGTCACCAGGGTGGGACCACCCGCAGGGCTCGAGACTCTCACGCTGCCGTCGAGCGCCGCCAGCCGCCGCGCCACCCCCCGCAGCCCGGTGCCGCCCGACGGGTCGGCGCCGCCCCGCCCGTCGTCGCCCACCACCACGACCAGCAGGTCGCCGCGGCGCTCCAGCTCGACCCAGGCCTGCTGCGCCCCGGCGTGCTTGGCGACGTTGGCCAGGCACTCCAGCACCGCGAAGTAGGCCGCGGTCTCGACGGGGGCCGAGGGCCGGTCGGGCAGGTCGCCGGCCACCGCGACCGGGACGGTCAGGTCGAGAGCGAGCGCCTGCACCGCGCCGGCGAGGCCGCGGTCGGCGAGCACGGGCGGGTGGATGCCGCGTACGACGTCGCGGATGTCGCCGAGCGCCGCCCCCGTCGTGGTCGACGCCTCGGCGAGCAGGTGGCGGGCGGCGACGGGGTCGGTGTCGATCAGCTGGCGCGCCAGCCCGAGGCTCATCTGGAGGGCGACGAGGCGGGCCTGTGCCCCGTCGTGGAGGTCACGCTCGATGCGGCGCAGCTCCGCCGCCGAGTCCTCCACCGTCTCGGCACGGGTCTCGGTGAGCACCTGCACCCGCTCCGCGAGGAGCTCGTGGCTGCCCCGGCTCAGCAGGCGGGCGTCGAGGACCGAGCGCAGCCGCATCAGGTGCGGGGTCGCGAACCACCACAGCACCAGGGTGACCACGCCGAGCATCAGCACCACCACGGCCAGCGAGAGCGCGAGCCCGACGCTCGCCGACACCACGGCCCACACCAGCTCGCGCCAGGTCATCGGGTCGCGACCCCAGGTGGCGAGCCGGGCCGGCAGGGGCAGGTCGTCGTCCGGCAGGCGGTCGGCCGGTACGGGGTGGGCGAGGGTGGCGGCCGCCATCGCGCGGTGCCGGTCGGCGATCCAGCGCAGCAGGGGCAGGCCGACGAGCAGGACCGGGATCCCGACGACGACGACCGCGGTGCCGGCGCCGAGGGCGACGAGCGTGGCGGCGACCAGCGTCGGCACGGCCAGCGCCACCTGCGCGAGCGCGAAGCCGGTCAGCCGGAGGGGGCCGGGTCGGTGCGCCATGTCCCCATCCTCACCGATCGCGAGGCCCCGGTCGGTGGGGTTTTCCCCACCTCGCGCCGGGAGGTGCCACCCCTGCCGGACGCGGCGATCGCCGGGAGCGTGGGGATCGACCGATCCACGGGCACCACCCGCCCGGACGCACACGGAATGGAGCACGTCGATGGCAGCCGACCTGATCACCCGGATCCCCCAGCGCGCCGCGCGCTGGAGCGCCGAGCACCCGTGGCGCGCGATCCTCACCTGGCTGGCGCTGGTGGCGGCGGCGACCAGCCTCGCCGTCCTCGTACCGACGCACGAGGCGGAGCCGGCCGACTACCGCATGGGCGAGTCGGGTCGCGCGGACGCGATGGCCGAGCGGGCGGGACTGGCCGCACCCGAGTCCGAGGTCGTCCTCATCAGCGGCGATCCGGCCCGGGTGCCGGAGGGGGCTCGCGACCTCGCCCAGCAGATGGCCCGCGCCGAGGGGGTCAGCGACGTCGCTCCGCCGGTGTGGGACGACGACCGCTCCGCGATGCTGGTGTCGGCCTCGCTGGCCGAGGGCGTCGACGACGCCGGCCCGCTCCAGGAGGTGACGGACGCCGTCGCCGCCGCGCACCCCGACCTGACGCTGCGCCAGACCGGCGGACCGAGCCTCGACGAGGCGATCAACGACCAGGTCGCCGACGACCTCGCCTCGGCCGAGGGGATCAGCATCCCGGTGACGCTCGTGCTGATGCTGCTGGCCTTCGGAGCCCTGATCGCCGCCGGCATCCCGGTGCTGCTGGCCCTGGGCAGCGTGACGGCGACGATGGGCATCTCAGCGGCGGTGTCCCACCTCGTGCCGGCGGAGCCGACCGTCGGCTCGATGATCGTGCTGATCGGCATGGCCGTCGGCGTCGACTACTCGCTGTTCTACCTCAAGCGCGAGCGTGAGGAGCGGGCTCGCGGGCGCAGCACGCTCGACGCGGTCGAGATCGCGGCACAGACCTCCGGACACTCGATCCTCGTCTCCGGCTTCGCCGTGGCGGCGGCCATGTCGGGACTCTTCCTCGTCGGCTTCGTCACCTTCACCTCGCTCGCGCTCGGCGCGATCATCGTCGTCGTGGTCGCGGTCGTCGGCTCGATCACCGTGCTGCCCGCGCTGCTGGTCAAGCTCGGCCGGTGGGTCGACCGGCCCCGCGTGCCGCTGCTGTGGCGCCTCAACCGCCGCATCGGCGCCGGCGGGATCAGTCGCCGCATCCTGGCCCCGGTCGTACGCCGACCCGCGCTCGCGCTCGGCGGGTCGCTCGCGGTGTGCGCCGCCCTCGCCCTGCCGGCGCTCGGCATGACGATGCACGCCGCCACCCTGGAGACGCTGCCGGGCGAGATCGCGGCGGTGCAGACCATGCGCGACGTGGCAGCGGACTTCCCCGGCGAGGGCACCACCGTGACGGTGCTGGCCGATGGCCCGGGGTCGGCGACGGCCCTGGGCGAGCTGGCGTCCACCGCGACCGGAGCCGGCGCGTTCAGCGAGGTGCCCGGCGGGCTGGCCACCTCCGACGAGGGCGACACCTCGTCCCTCACCCTGGCGCTGCCGTGGCCCGACTCCGACGAGCGGACCACAGAGGCCATCACCGACCTGCGCGAGAAGATCGCACCCGCGGCGCTCGACGCCGACGGCCTGGAGTGGGCGGTGGGCGGGGACGCGGCGTCCAACCTCGACTTCGACGAGCACCTCACCACGTGGATGCCTGTGGTGATCGGGTTCGTCCTGCTGCTGACGCTGGTGATGATGGGGGTCGCCTTCCGCAGCGTGCCGCTGGCGCTGGTCTCGACCGCGCTCAACCTGGTCTCGGTCGGCGTGGCCTTCGGCGTGCTGACCCTGGTGTTCCAGCACGGCTGGCTGGAGGGGGCGCTCGGCTTCACCAGCCCGGGCTTCGTGATCGACTGGATCCCGCTGTTCGTGCTCGTCGTGCTGGTCGGGCTGTCGATGGACTACCACGTGTTCGTCACCGGGCGGATCCGCGAGCTGGTGGGGCGCGGGCTGCCGACCCGGCTGGCCGTCGAGCAGGGCATCCGCGACAGCGCGTCCGTCGTCACCAGCGCCGCAGCGGTGATGGTCTCGGTGTTCGCCATCTTCGCGACGCTGAGCATGCTCGAGATGAAGATGATGGGGGTCGCGCTGGCGGTGGCGATCCTGCTCGACGCGACCCTGATCCGGCTGGTGATGCTGCCCGCCGCCCTGGTGCTGCTCGGCGATCGCGTCTGGTGGCCGCGTCGCCCCGCCCGGCCGACCGGCGACCTCGTCGCGGGGCCCGAGTCCGAGCCCGAGCTCACCCCCGCTGCGTGACGGCGTCCCCCCGAGGTGCCGGGTCGGCGCCCACCCGCTGCCGACCCGGCGCGTCGCGGCCTCCCGTCCGGCCGGTCCGGCTGGTTGACTGCGCGGCATGAGCCTCGAGACCGCCGAGCAGTTCCACGCCCGCGTCGCCGCGGCCACCGACGCCGAGGGCAGGCTTCCGGTCGCCATCGAGGCGATGCCGGGGTGGGACGTCTTCCCGTTCGAGCTCGACGGGCTGCGGATCAAGCCGCTCGAGGCGCTGCAGGACGCCGAGCCGCCGCGGGACGGCGAGGACCCGGCCGACTGCTCCTGCCGTCAGCCGATGCCGCCCGAGCGCGCCGCGCTGGTGGCGTGGCGCAACGAGCGCTGGCTGCTCGTCACCCTCGACATGAGGCTGCCGGTCTCCTTCATCCTGCGCCCGGTCGAGCACCACGACGTCGCCGACCTGCCCGACGAGCTGGCCGCCGAGATGGGCGTGCTGATGGCCCGGATCACCGCCGCGGTCGAGGAGCTGCCGAGCGTGGGTCGCTGCCACATCGGTCGCTACGGCGACGGCGGCGCGCACGCCCACCCCTTCTTCTTCGGCCGCCCGGCCCGGATGGCGCAGCTGCGCGGGTCGTGCCTGCTCGACTGGGAGGAGAACCTCCCGGAGGTCCCCGAGGACGTACGCCTCGCCAACGCCGCTCACGTCGGGCGGCGGCTGGTCGAGCGCCTGGGCGGCGACGGGCCGGCGTGGGAGCGGTGAGGAGCGCTCAGCCCGAGCGCGCCCGGGCCGCGTCCCAGCGCCGCCGGCACTCGCGGACGTCCTCGCCGTAGACCGCGACCAGCCCGGGCGGCACGCCGCGGGGGTGGGCGGCCAGGAAGTCCTCCAACGCGGCGTAGGACTCGAGGAACGCCGCGGTGTCGGGGTCGGCGACGTCGGTCGCGGCCGCCGGGGCGAGCGACGCGAGCGGGTCGGTGAGCGCGCGGGTCCACTCCTCGCGGATCGCCTCGTGCCGCTCGCGCGAGACCGCGAGCAGCCCGGCCAGCGACCGGTCGCGGGTGACGCCGTCGCGCTCGCTGTCGGCGTACGACGACTCGAGCCGGCCGACGTCGCGGCGGGCCCGCTCGCGCAGCAGCCACAGCCCGCCGAAGCCCAGCGCGTCGAGCCCCAGCAGGGCCGGCACCGCGACCGCGGTCACGTCGAGCTGCCAGACGAGCGGGAGGAGGAACACCGCCTGCAGCACCAGCAGCACGAGGGCGACGCCGGTGACCGGGTAGTCCGCGCGGACCCGCAGCCGGTCGGCGCGCACGGTGCCGGCGTGGACGCGAGGCACCGCGGGCTCGGCGCGCCACGGGACGAGCTCGGTCTCGGGCACAGGGCTCCCTCGGTGGTGGGACGGCTCCGCACACCCTAGGAGCACGGTCGAGACGCGGCCGACCCGAGCGCGGGCCCGGCCGTCCGCAGCCCTCGCATTCGGAGGTGGGGCGCCGCCACCGCTACCGTGGCGGCGTGGAGATCACCACGCGCATCGGCGCCGGCCACGGTGACTTCATCCTCTTCGCGATCACCCCGCCGCGGCGGTCGACGCCCGCCGAGCGGCTCCCGGAGATCGCGCGCGCCACCATGGAGCGCCTCGACCACCTCGACCTCGACGGGCTGGTCCTCTACGACATCGACGACGAGCGGTCGCGCAACCCCGCGGAGCGCCCGTTCCCCTTCAGCCCGACCGTCGACCCGTCCGACTACCGCTCCGAGCACCTCGGGGGCTGGCGGACTCCGACGATCGTCTACCGCGCGGTCGGCAAGTACCAGCGCGACGAGCTGCAGACCTGGCTCAGCGCGCAGGATCCCCGCCGGACGTTGACCGTGCTGGTCGGTGCCGCCTCCAGCGGCCTGGCCGCGCCGGTGTCCCTCGCCGACGCCCAGGCGCTGCGGACCGAGCTCAACCCCGACCTGCTGTGCGGAGGGGTGGCGATCCCCGAGCGGCACAGCCGACGCCACAACGAGCACCTGCGCCTGATCGCCAAGCAGGAGGCCGGCTGCCGGTTCTTCGTGTCCCAGGTCGTCTACGACCTCAACGCCGCCAAGAACCTCGTCTCCGACTACCGCTACGAGTGCGCGGCCCGTGGCCTGGCTCCGGTCCCGATGGTGTTCACGTTCTCCGTGTGCGGCTCGATGAAGACCCTTGAGTTCCTCCGCTGGCTCGGCGTCGACGTCCCCCGGTGGATCGAGAACGACCTGCGGCACTCGACCGACCCGTTGGCCGCCTCGCTCGCCCAGGCGCAGGCGACGGCCGTCGAGCTCATCGACTTCTGCCGCCGCCTCGAGGTGCCCATCGGCGTCAACGTGGAGAGCGTCTCCATCCGACGTGACGAGATCGCGGCGTCGGTCGACCTCGCCGCCCGGCTGGCGGCCCACCTGCGGGCCTAGCGGTCCTCGCGGTGCACCGGGTGCTCGTGGTCGTCTCAGTGCTCGCGGTCGTCCCGGTGCTCGTGGCCGGCGTGCCGGCCGTAGTGCGCGGCGTGGCGGCCCCGGGCGTGCTCGTCCCAGGTGTCGTCGTCGTAGTCGGGCGCGGCCTTCACCTGCTCCTTGCCGACGTTGACGATGATCCGCCTGCCGTCGTGGTCGATGCCCACGACGGTGCCGGCCGGGATCAGCCGCTGCTTGCCGAAGATCCAGAAGCCCGTGTCGACCACGAGCCAGGAGCCGTCGGTCTCGGCGGTGGCCCGGTCGACCTTGCCGATCGGGCCGTCCTCGCCCTCGACGTCGTAGCCGACGAGGTCGCGGTCGTGCGCCCACTCGCTGTCGCGGTAGCTCCAGACGGTGTCGCTCATGTGTCCTCCCGAGGGGTCTGGTCGGTGGTGCCGGCTCGTCACACGCGTACGCCCCCGGGGAGCCGGATCCGGCGTCCCGGCGCGATCGTGGAAGATCCACGTCACCCAGTGGCTCGGATCCTCCCCGATCCCGTCGGAGTCCCCGCTCAGGCGGGGACTTCGACACGGGCGGTCCGCACCCACCGACACAACCACCGCCCGACGGCGGAGAGCACACCCGTGGGGCGGTGTCCCGGTCCGGGCCGTCAGTCGGTGCCGGTGTGGCCCCGCAGCAGGTCGCCGAACGGCGTCACGTCGGCCTCCACCTGCGTGCCGGACGTACGCCGCGGGCGGGCGGCGAGGTCGGGGGCGAACCCGCCGACGGCGTAGCCGCCCTGGCCCAGCACCAGCGCGGCCAGCTCGGCGGCCGCGCGGGTGATGCGGTCGGAGAGACCGTGGCTGCCGAAGTCCTCGGTGGCGGCGAAGACGCCGGTGGGGACGACCACCGCGCGGAGATAGGCGAAGAGCGGGCGCATCGCGTGGTCGAGCACCAGCGAGTGCCGCGAGCTGCCGGCGGCCGCGGCGATGAGCACCGGCGTGCCCACCAGCGCATCCTTGTCGAGGGCGTCGAAGAACATCTTGAACAGCCCGCTGTAGCTGCCGTTGAAGACCGGCGTCACCACGATGAGGCCGTCGGCGGACGCCACCAGCTCGCGCAGCTCGGTGAGCCGCGGGGTGGGGATGCCGCCGGTGACCATGAACGTCGCCAGCTCGCCCGCGACCTCGCGCACCTCGATGAACTCGGTCTCGGCGGCCTCGCCGCGCGCGGTGACCTGCGCGAGGGTCGCCTCGGCGAGCTGGTCGGCCAGCAGCCGGGTCGACGACGGCACCGTCACCCCGGCCGTGACGACGACGATGCGTCGGCTCATGCGTCGACCTGCGCGGCCTGCTGCGCCTCGATGCGGGCCCGGGCGGGCTCGACGAGGTGGTGGGGGGCCTCGGGACCGGCCGTCACGAGCGAGCTGTGGGTGGGCGGGTCGCTGGGCACGTGGGCGGGACGGCGCCGCTCGAACTCGGCGCGCAGCACCGGCACGACCTCGGTGCCGAGCATCTCGATCTGCTCGAGGACCAGCGAGGTGGGCAGACCGGCGTGGTCCATCAGGAAGAGCTGGCGCTGGTAGTCGCCGGCGTAGTCGGCGAAGCCGAGCGTGCGCTCGATGACCTGCTCGGGGGTGCCGACGGTCAGCGGGGTCATCTCGGAGAAGTCCTCCAGCGACGGGCCGTGGCCGTAGACCGGGGCGTTGTCGAAGTGGGGCCGGAACACCCGCTTGGCCTCGGCCTCGGTCGAGGCCATGAACGCCTGGCCGCCGAGCCCGACGTAGGCCTGGTCGGCGGAGCCGTGGCCGTAGTGCTCGAAGCGGCGGCGGTAGAGCCTCACCATCTGCTCGGTGTGCTCCTTGTTCCAGAAGATGTGGTTGTGGAAGAAGCCGTCACCGTAGTAGGCCGCCTGCTCGGCGATCTCGGTGCTCCGGATCGAGCCGTGCCAGACGAACGGCGGCGTGCCGTCGAGCGGAGCCGGCGTCGAGGTGTAGCCCTGCAACGGGGTGCGGAACTGGCCCTGCCAGTTGACGACGGGCTCGCGCCACAGCGTGCGGAGCAGGTGGTAGTTCTCGACCGCGAGCTTGATGCCGTCGCGGATGTCCTTGCCGAACCAGGGGTAGACCGGCCCGGTGTTGCCGCGGCCCATCATCAGGTCGACGCGACCGCCGGAGAGGTGCTGGAGGAACGCGTAGTCCTCGGCGATCTTCACCGGGTCGTTCGTGGTGATGAGCGTGGTGCTCGTCGAGAGCAGGAGCCGCTCGGTCTGCGCCGCGATGAAGCCGAGGTGCGTGGTCGGCGACGACACGACGAACGGCGGGTTGTGGTGCTCGCCAGTCGCGAAGACGTCGAGTCCGACCTCCTCGGCCTTGAGGGCGTACTGCGTCATCGCTGCGATGCGCTCGGCCTCGGACGGGGTGCGTCCGGTGGTCGGGTCCGTGGTGACGTCGCCGACGCTGAAGATGCCGAACTGCATGGTGTCCTCCGGACATGGGAACGGCTGGTTGAAGGTTGTATCACCTCCAACCGGGCTGCCGTCCCCAGTATTCCGAGGAACCGGTCAGGACGCGGCGGTGGGCGGGGTGTGGGCGTACAGGTCACGGAGCAGGGCGATCTCGGCTCCGTGGTGGATGACCTCGCGGTTGATGTGCAAGATCAGCGTCGCCATCGGTGCGGCCGCCCACGGCCCCTCGGCCGGCCCGACGGGCGTGTCGAGATCGGCGTCGGCCAGGCCGTGCACCCCGTCGCGCCAGAGCCGGTAGGCGTCGTCGAGCTGCCGCAGCGCGGTGTCGGCGTCGGCGGCGTAGTCCCACGACTCGTAGTCGGCCGGCGGACCGCCGAAGTGGGAGTGCGCCCGCGTCGCCAGGACGCCGACGATCACGTGGGCCATCCGCCAGGCGATCGTCGTCAGCGGCTCGGGCTGCGGGGGCGGATCGGCGAAGTCGGGGACCATGCGTGTGCCGTGCCTGCGGATCGTCCAGCAGCCGGGCACCGGCTCGAAGAAGTACTCGTCGTCGGTGAGCCCGTCGAACCGGGGACGCAGCTGGGCCGTCCAGTGCCAGTCGAGCTGCTCAGCCAGCTGGGTGATGCGGGAGTTCGTCATGGGCACCAGCCTCCCCGCACTTCAGGACAGGTGGTGTCCTGAAGCGCCCCTTTCGTGTCGCCCGCTGACGTCCGCGCCTCGACCTGCGGAATCGCCGGGCGGGATGGCGCGTTGCACCGGTCCCCGGGTGCACGCTCGGAGGACGGCACCCGGTGACGACACCCGGGTCGAGCGCCGCGAGAGGAGCGACGATGACCGACTTCACCCCGTTCGAGGACCTGCTCCGCGGGCACGCCGGCCTGCTCGAGGACAGCACCCACGACCGCTGGCTGCGTGCCCAGGCGCTCTTCGAGGAGCGCGCCTACCGCGAGACGGCGGTCCTGCTGACCGAGCTGCTCGACGACCCCGGCGAGGTGCGGCACGAGCTGACCGACGTACGCCTGCTGCTGGCGCGTGCGCTGTTCCACTCCGCGCAGCTCGAGGGCACGATCCGGGTCGCGACCGAGCTGCTCGAGCACGACCCCAACGAGCCCTACGCCCACCTGCTGCTCGGGCGGGCCCTGCAGCGCCAGGGACGGCGCCAGGAGGCCCAGCCGCACCTGCGCCTGGCCGAGCTGCTGGGCGGCTACCGGAGCTGACGGGCGTCGTCGACGCCGCCGAAGGCCTCCGCGGCCAGGCCGTGGGACACGGCCCACAGCACGGCCTGGCTCCGACTCTGCACACCGGTCTTGCGGTAGGCGCTGCGGATGTAGGACTTCACCGAGTTGAGCGAGATCTGCATCTGTCGCGCGATGTCGTCGTTGCTCTTGCCGGTGGCGATGTGCGACAGCGTCTCGCGCTCGCGGGCGGTCAGCAGGTCGGCCTGCGTGGTCGAGCGCAGGGCCTTGGTCGGCAGCACCGGCAGCAGCGGCGCGACCACCGTCTCGCCGAGGTGGATCGCGCGCAGCGCCCGCCCGAGCTGGGGGGCGTTGAGGCTCTTGGCGAGGTAGCCGGTGACGCCCTGGCCCAGCGGCTCGTGCGCCAGCCCCGGCTGGTGGTTCCACGTGTAGACCGCCACGCGGCGGATGTGCGGATCGGCGACCGCGCGCTGCAGGGACGTGTCGCCGCGAGGCGTCCCGAACGTCTCCACGAGCGCGATGTCGATGGGCTGGCGGGCGCGGTCCTTGATGGTGCCGAGCTCGAAGCCGCCGAGCGTCTTGAGCATGCTGTCGAGGCCTCGCTTGACGAGCTCGTCACTGCCGAGAAGTGCGACTCGGATGTCCATGGTGTTCCTGATGGTGTCGTCCGGAGGGGGATGGACGATCCACCCCCGACGACCCCCCGACCGTCACCGCGACAGTAGCCCGAGCCGGTACCCCGCACCGGTTCATGGTGGTGCCAGCACGAGCGTTTCCACCCCTACGGGCGAGCCTCGCGGAGCCGCGCATACCCCCAAGGGGTATGGTGGACGCATGAGCGAGCAGCACGGACACCTCGAGGGCAACGACGCGGCCGTCCAGGCCCACCTCAAGCGCCTGCGCCGGATCGAGGGGCAGGTCCGCGGGATCCAGCGGATGGTCGAGGAGGAGAAGTACTGCATCGACATCCTCACCCAGGTCTCCGCGGCCACCAAGGCGCTCCAGTCGCTCGCCCTCTCGCTCCTCGACGACCACATGGCGCACTGCCTCGTCGAAGCGGCGCGCCAGGGCGGCCCCGAGCAGGAGCAGAAGCTCCAGGAGGCGTCCGAGGCCATCGCGCGCCTCGTGCGTTCCTGAGCCACCAGCCACCACCAGTCCGGATCCCCACCACCGAGGAGCACCCATGAGCACCCAGACCTTCACCGTCACCGGCATGACCTGCGGCCACTGCGCCGCGTCGGTCACCGAGGAGATCTCCGAGATCGCGGGCGTCGAGGACGTCGACGTCGTCGTCGAGACCGGAGCCGTCACCGTCACCAGCACCGCCCCCCTCGACGAGTCGGCCGTCCGGGCCGCCGTCGAGGAGGCCGGCTACGCGCTCGCCTGAGCGCGCCTGCACCCTCCACCCCTCACCTCCCGGAGGACCCGAGCATGAGCACCCCCCTGCGCGTCGTCGCGTTCGTCGCCTCCCTCGCCACCGCCTTCGCGCTGGCCTGGGTCGGCGGCCGGTTCGTCGGCCCGCTCGACACCGAGCCGGCCGCCGGCGCCCACACGGACGACGCGGGTCACGGTGCCGGGGACGACGCGGACCACCCTGCCGAGGACGGAGCCGGGGAGGCCGACGGGCACGCGGAGCACGCGTCGGGGGTCGCCGACGTCGCCGGGCTCACCTCCCGAGCCGACGGCTTCTCGCTGGCCATCGCCGATCGCACGCTGCCCGCCGGGCGCACCCGTCTCGACTTCCAGGTGCTGACCTCCAGCGGGCGGCCCCTCCTCGACTACACCCGTGAGCACGAGAAGGACCTGCACCTCATCGTCGTACGCCGCGACCTGACCGGCTTCCAGCACGTGCACCCGCGCCTCGACCGCGCGAGCGGCACCTGGTCGGTGGACGTGGACCTGACCCCCGGGGTGTGGCGGGTGGTCGCCGACCTGGTGCCCGAGGACTGGGACGGCATCACGCTGGCCGACGACGTGGCGGTGGCCGGCGACTTCTCCCCGCGCCCGCTGCCCGCCGACGACCGCACCGACCGGATCCGCACGGACGAGGGCACGTACGCCGTCACGCTCCAGGGCGACACGGCCCCGGGAGCGTCGACGGTGCTGACCACACGCATCGAGCTCGACGGCGAGCCCGTCACGGACCTCGAGCCCTACCTCGGCGCCCACGGCCACCTCGTCGCGATGCGCGCCGGCGACCTGGGCTACCTCCACGTGCACCCCGAGGACGGCGCCGCCGCGGGCCCGGGCATCGACTTCGCGACCGCGTTCCCCGAGCCGGGGACCTACCGGCTCTTCCTGGACTTCAAGCACCGCGGCACCGTGCACACCGCCGCGTTCACCGTCGAGTCGGGCGGGGCACCGTCCGGCGACCACGCCGAGGGCGGCGACCATGAGCACTGAGACCACCACGAGCCCCCGGGCCGACGTCGAGCTGGCCATCACCGGCATGACCTGCGCGTCGTGCGCCCACCGCATCGAGCGCAAGCTCAACAAGCTCGACGGCGTGACGGCCACGGTCAACTACGCGACCGAGAAGGCCAAGGTCACCTTCCCCGACACCGTGAGCACCGACGACCTGCTGCGCACCGTGGAGGCCGCCGGCTACTCCGCCGCGCTGCCGACGCCCCCCGGTGCGCCCACACCCGACGACGTCCCCGAGCGCGACCCGCTCCTGCAGCGGCTGCTGGTCAGCACCGTGCTCACCGTCCCGGTGATCGCGATGGCGATGGTGCCGGCATGGCAGTTCACCTACTGGCAGTGGGCCTCCCTCGCCCTCGCCGCTCCCGTCGTGGTCTGGGGCGCGCTGCCCTTCCACCGCGCCGCCTGGACCAACCTGCGCCACGGCGCGACGACGATGGACACCCTCGTCTCGGTGGGGGTGCTGGCCGCGTTCGCCTGGTCGCTGTGGGCGCTGTTCCTCGGCACGGCCGGCGAGCCGGGCATGACCCACCCGTTCCGCATCTCGATCGACCGCACCGACGGCGCGGGCAACATCTACCTCGAGGCCGCCGCCGGCGTGACGACGTTCCTGCTCGCCGGGCGGTGGCTGGAGCACCGGTCGAAGCGGCGCGCGGGCGCGGCGCTGCGGGCGCTGCTCGAGCTCGGTGTGCGAGACGTGGCCGTCCTGCGCGACGGCGCCGAGGTCCGGATCCCGGTCGAGCAGCTCGCGGTCGGCGACCTGTTCGTGGTCCGCCCCGGCGAGAAGGTCGCGACCGACGGCGAGGTCGTCGAGGGCACGTCGGCGGTCGACGCGTCCATGCTCACCGGCGAGTCCGTGCCGGTGGAGGTCGGCCCCGGTGACGCCGTCGTCGGGGCCACCGTCAACGCGGGCGGGCGGCTCGTCGTGCGCGCCACCCGCGTGGGCGCCGACACCCAGCTCGCGCAGATGGCGCGGCTGGTGGAGGACGCCCAGAACGGCAAGGCCGAGGTGCAGCGCCTCGCCGACCGCGTGTCCGGCGTCTTCGTGCCGGTCGTCATCGCGCTGTCCGTGGCCACGCTCGGCTTCTGGCTCGGCGCCGGGGGCGGCGCCACCGCGGCGTTCACCGCCGCCGTCTCGGTGCTGATCATCGCCTGCCCGTGCGCCCTCGGCCTGGCGACGCCGACCGCCCTCATGGTCGGCACCGGCCGCGGCGCGCAGCTCGGCATCCTGATCAAGGGCCCCGAGGTGCTGGAGTCCACCCGCCGCGTCGACACGATCGTGCTCGACAAGACCGGCACCGTGACGACCGGGGAGATGACCGTCCACGAGGTGGTGGCCGCAGAAGGCGAGTCGCCCGACCACGTACGCCGCCTCGCCGCGGCCCTCGAGTCGGCGTCCGAGCACCCGATCGCCCGGGCCATCGCCGCCGTGGAGGGTCCGCTGCCCCCCGTGGCGGAGTTCGCCAACCGGGAGGGCCTGGGCGTGCAGGGCGTCGTCGAGGGACACGCCGTCGTGGTCGGCCGACCGAGCCTGCTGGCCGACGGGGCACAGCACCTGCCGCCGTCGCTGGAGGCTGCCGTGGAGCGGGCGCAGGCCGAGGGCCGCACCGCGGTGGCGGTCGGCTGGGACGGCGGCGCCCGGGGCGTCGTCGTCGTCGGCGACACCGTCAGGCCGACGTCCGCACGAGCCGTCGCCGCGCTGCGCGAGCTGGGCCTGACGCCGGTCCTGCTCACCGGCGACAACGAGGCCGCCGCCCGCCACGTCGCCGCTCAGGTCGGCATCGACACCGTCGTGGCCGACGTGCTGCCCGCCGACAAGGTCGCCGAGGTGCAGCGGCTCCAGGCGGCCGGCAAGGTCGTGGCGATGGTCGGCGACGGCGTCAACGACGCCGCCGCGCTCGCCCAGGCCGACCTCGGCCTGGCGATGGGCACCGGCACCGACGTGGCCATCGAGGCCGGCGACCTGACCCTCGTGCGCGGCGACCTGCTGGTCGCCGTCGACGCGATCCGGCTCGCGCGCCGCACGCTCGCCACGATCAAGGGCAACCTGTTCTGGGCCTTCGCCTACAACGTCGCCGCCCTGCCGCTGGCCGCCGCCGGCCTCCTCAACCCGATGCTCGCCGGTGCCGCGATGGCGTTCTCGAGCGTCTTCGTGGTGACCAACAGCCTGCGCCTGCGCGGCTTCCGCTCCGCGACCTCCTGAGCGGGACCAGGGGTCGGGTGCCCGACCGCTTCGTAGGGTGGCCAGCATGGGACTCAAGGACCTGGTGCGCCGTGGCGGCTCCGAGACGTCGAGGACGTCGGCGCTGGACGCGGCCGGTGACCCGCGACCCGACCCGGGGGCGGTCGACCGGATGGTCGCGCTGCTCCTCGACGTCGGCCTCGACGGCCGGGGGCCGCTCAGCCCGGTCCGCGCGGTCGCGGGCGAGGCGCTCCGCAAGGCCGGCGGCGACCGGGAGAAGGCGATCGCCGCGCTGGCTCGGCGGAGCACCGTCACCGGCGGCGTCGGCGGCTTCGTCACCGGGATCGGCGGCTTCGTCACGATGCCGGTGTCGCTGCCGGTCAACGTCGCGGAGTTCTACCTCCAGGCCGTGCGGATGGTCGGCGGCATCGCGGTGCTGCGCGGCCACGACATCGACGACCCGCAGGTGCGTACGGCGATCCTGCTCACGCTGGTCGGCTCCGACGCCGACGAGGTGCTCCGCAGGACCGGCATGTCGACCGCCGGCAGCCGGGTGACGACCTACGCCCTCAAGGGCCTGCCGCCCGCGGCGCTGATGATGGTCAACAAGGCGGTCGGCTTCCGCCTGGTGCGCGGGGTGAGCGAGAAGGCGCTGGCCCGCCTCGGCCGGGGCGTCCCGGTCGCCGGCGGACTGGTCGGCGGCGGCATCGACGGGTGGATGATGAAGAAGATCGCCGACCACGCCATGCGCGAGCTCCCCCCGGTCGAGGGCTGACTCGGTCCTCCGGCGGGACGTGCGGGCCACTCTGGGACAATCGACCCTCGTGGACGGACCCCTGCCCCTCGTGCTGCTCGCCGCCTCGCTGCTCCTCGCGCTGGTGGTGCTGGTCTACGTCGCGCTCGACCGCACGCCCGACTGGGGCCTGCTCGGCTTCGCCGCCGTCATCGAGGCCGCGACGCTGGTGCTGATCGTGGTCGCCGCGTTCCAGGTCGGCGGCGCCGACCTCAGCGGCCCCTCGGCGATCACGGTGTTCGGCTACCTCGTCGCCGGGCTCGTGCTGCTGCCGATCGGGTTCGCCTGGTCGCTCGCCGAGCGCAGTCGCGGCGCCACGGCCGTGCTGATGATCGCCGCGCTGGCGCAGGCGTTCATCGTCGTCCGCGCGGTGGCGGTGTGGACCGCGTGAGCCGCGCCGCCTCGACGTCGTCGGGCCTGGGCCGCACGCTCGTCGCCGTCTACGGCGTCTTCGCGCTCGCCGCGACCGCCCGCTCGCTCGTCCAGCTGGCCACCAAGGCCGACGAGGCGCCCCTCGCGTACGCCCTCTCGGCCATGGCCGCGCTCGTCTACGTCGCCGCCACCCTCGGCCTCGCCGAGGTCGGCCCCAGCCCCCGCCGGCTGGCCTGGGCGGCGGTCGGGTTCGAGCTGGTCGGCGTGCTCACGGTCGGCACCCTGACCGTGCTCGACCCCGAGCTGTTCCCCGACGCGACCGTGTGGTCGGACTACGGCGCGGGCTACGGGTGGCTCCCGCTCGTGCTGCCGTTCGTGGGCATCGCCTGGCTCTGGCACACGCGGGCGCGGGACTGACGACGGGTGCAAACCCCGTTGCCCGGTCGCGGTGGCGGGCGGGAGCCTGTACGGGTGATCCCGTCGCCCTACCCGATGCGCACCGAGCGGCTGACGCTGCGCTTGCCCCGCGCCGAGGACGTGCCGGCGCTGACGGCCTACCGCAACGACCCCGAGGTGGCCGCGCTGCAGGTCTGGGAGCTGCCGTGGAGCGAGGAGCGGGCGCTCGAGCTCGTCGCCCGGCACGCCGGCCTCACCGACCTCGCCGACGGCGGCCGCCACCAGGTCCTGATCGAGCAGGACGGCCGGGTCGTCGGCGACCTCTTCGTCGGCCTGCACGAGCACGGCGGGGTGGCCCACCTCGGGTTCACCCTGGCGCGGGCGGCCCAGGGGCAGGGGATCGCCACCGAGGCGGCGAGCGCCGTCGTCGCCGACCTCGTCGAACGCCTCGGCGTGCACCGGGTCGTCGCCGAGCTGTCGCCGCGCAATCTCGCGTCGGCGCGGCTGCTCGAGCGGCTGGGGATGACGTTCGAGGTGGAGACCCACCGCTCGTTCTGGTGGCGCGGCGGGTGGGACGACAACCTCGTCTACGCGATGAGCGCGGCGCAGTGGCGCGCCTGGCGGGACCGGCCGCGTACGCCGCCGACCGACGTGCGGCTCGTGGAGATCACCGACGACACGTTCCGGAGGTGGACGCGGGTCGGTGTCCACCACACGCAGCAGCGCTTCGTCGCGACGGTGCAGCAGTCGTTCGTCGACGCGCTCTTCCCCGGCACCCGCGACGGCGTGCCGCTCGTCGCGGACTGTCGCGGCATCGAGGCCGACGGCGATCCCGCCGGCTTCCTCATGTGGTCCGAGTCGCCGCCACGGCCCTACCTCTGGCGCTTCCTCGTCGACCGGCGCCACCAGGGCCGCGGCATCGGCCGCCGCGCGCTCGACCTGTGGGTGCGGGCGATGCGGGAGCGGGGGCACGCCGAGGCGGAGACGAGCTGGGTGCAGGCGCCGGGCGGACCGGAGGCGTTCTACCTCGCGTCGGGGTTCGTGCCCACCGGCGAGCACGACGACGGCGAGGCGCTCGCGCGGCTGCGCCTCGGGTGAGCGTCGCGGCGGCTCGGGCGAGGGACGCGAGCCACCCCCGCGCAGCCACTGACGATCCCGCTCGCAGAGCGGGCTCGACTGGTGACACCCGCGCCTGCGGCGTGTCAGTCTCGACTCTCCGGCCCTTCGCGATCTCGCACGGAACGACTGGACGTATGCCGCAGCTACCCAGATTCGCCGCCTGGCGGTTCGCCGACGCCGTCGCCGGGTTCGAGGTCGTCTACGCCAGTGACGGCGAGCTTCGTGGTCACACCAGCGCCGTAGAGGGTGGCATGCCCTATGCCGTGGACTACCGCATCGCGTTCTCTCGCGGGTGGCGCACCACGTCGGCCGTCGTCAGCAGTGACACCCTCGACGGCCGACGTACCGTCATCCTGTCTGTGAACGGCGACGGTCGTTGGACGGTCGACGACGTGCCTCGACCGGACCTCGACGGGCTCGTGGACGTGGACCTCGAGGCGTCTGCCTGCACCAACACCTTCCCCGTGCACCGCCTGGACCTGCCTGTCGGCGAGACCGTGACGGCCTCGGCGGTCTACGTCCAGCGCTCGACCTGAAGGTCAGGCGGCTCGACCAGACCTACCGGCGCATCGACGCCAAGCGGTTTCACTACACGTCCGAGGGCGGCTTCGAGGCCGAGCTGCACGTCGACGACCACCTGCTCGTGCTCGACTATCCCGGCATCGCCGTGCGCTTCTCCTGAGCGACTCCGCGCCGCGACCGCCCGCCGGCTGGCCTGGGCCGCGGTCGGGTTCGAGCTGGTCGGCGTGCTCACCGTCGGCACGCTCACCGTGCTCGACCCCGAGCTGTTCCCCGACGCGACCGTGTGGTCGGACTACGGCGCGGGGTATGGCTGGTTGCCGCTGGTGCTGCCGTTCGTGGGGATCGCGTGGCTCTGGCACACGCGGGCGCGGGACTAGGACGACAGGCGCCGGTCCGGCCCCGCGAGGAGGTCGAGGTCGCGCACGCAGAACCGACGATGCTCGAACTCCTCGCGGAGCACCGTGCCCAGACACTGCCGCAGCGACCGTCCGCGGGCATAGGTCGGCCACCTGTCGTCGGCGGGGACCGGTGCCGGCTCCTGGAGCTCTCGGGACGTGACCGCGTCGAGCCAACGCTCGAGCTCGGCGGCCTGTGCTGCACGGACAGCCAGCACCTCGTCGAGCGTCGGGTCCGCCGACGGGTCGAGCCCCTGCTCCTCGCGGTGGAGCACGGACTCGATGCCGAGGCCCATCGGGGTGAACAGGTCGGTCGACCCGAGGCAGCAGCGCCGGAACCACGAGTCGTGGACGAAGACCAGGTGACGCAGCGTCTGCACGGCCGACCACTCGTCGTCGACGCTCTCGTGCTCGATGCCGGGCGACTCGCGCATGCGTGCCACGGTCGCCGCCCAGTCGGTGCGCAGCTCGCGGCTGGCCCGGCGGAGGTCGGCCACGTCGTCGGAGCGGATGAGCCGTCGGACCGGATGACGACGGTCGAGCTCGGCCTCGACGTAGGCCATGACCTCGACGCCGTTGACGACGAGGTCGGTCACCAGCCCGTCGATCACGGCGCCCTGCATGACCACGCCGACCAGGCGCGCCCCGCTCAGGTCGCACTCGCGGAGCTCCGCGCCCGTCAGGTCCTCGTCCACGAACCGCTTCATGCCCGGCACGCTAGGCCCGGCCACCGACACCGCACCAGGGCACCGTGCAGCGCGGATGCCCGGCCAGGGACGCGGGTGGAGGTCAGAGGCTCTCCGGCGGCAGGTGCTTCTTCATCAGCCGCCGCACGCGCTTCTGCTTGCGGTCGGGGATCATCGAGCGCATCTCCTCGAGCTTGCCGAAGCACAGCAGCCGGTCCTCGCCCTCCAGCACCGTCTTGTTGCGCGGGTTGGGGATGACGTGGGGGCCGCGGTGCAGGGTCAGGACCGTGATGTCGCGGTCGTCGAGGCCGGAGTCGCCGAGCTTCTTGCCGACCATGTCGGAGCCGTGGTGGACGACGATCTCGGCGACCCCGTAGCCGGTCGAGACGGTCAGCCGCTGGCGCACGTCGATGTCGGGGAAGGCGACCTGGTTGGCCATGTAGTCGACGATCGCGCCCGCCACGTCGAGCTTGGTCGCGGACTCGATGCCCTCGAGGCCGGGTGAGGAGTTGACCTCCATCACCTGCGGTCCCTTGCGTCCCTCGAGCATGTCGACGCCCGCCACCCGCAGGCCCATGATCTGCGCGGACCGCACCGCCACGCGCTCGAACTCCTCGTCGAGGTCGACCGCCTCCACGGTGCCACCACGGTGGACGTTGGAGCGGAACTCGTCGCCCTGCGCGACCCGGCGCATCGCCGCGACCACCCGGTCGCCGACGACGAGGGCGCGGATGTCACGGCCCTTGCTCTCCTTGACGAAGCGCTGGATGAGGACGTTCTGCCGGGTGCTCTGCAGGGTCTCGATGATCGCCTCGGCCACCTTGATGGTCGGGGCCAGGATCACGCCGATGCCCTGGGTGCCCTCGAGCAGCTTGATCACGACCGGCGCGCCGCCGACCCGCTCGATCGCCGGAATCACGTCGGCGCGGTCGCGCACGAAGGTCGTCGCCGGCATCGGGATCTTGTGGCGCGAGAGGATCTGCGTCGCGCGCAGCTTGTCGCGGCTGTTGGCGATGCCGTAGCTCGTGTTGGGGGTGTAGACGTCCATCTGCTCGAACTGGCGCACGACGGCGGTGCCGAAGTAGGTGATCGAGTTGCCGATGCGCGGCAGCACGGCGTCGTACGTCGAGAGCTGCTTGCCGCGGAACAGCAGGTCGGGCTCCTCGCCGGAGAGGTCGATGCCGAAGCGCAGGGTGTTGAGCACCTTCACGTCGTGACCGCGGTCCACGGCGGCCGTGCGCAGCCGCTGCGTGCTGTAGGACCGCGGGGCCCGGGAGAGGATGGCGAGCTTCATGGGCAGCATCCAACCACCCCCTCCGCGGCGCCCACCTGCCAAGATGGCCCGGTGTCCACAGCCCCCCAGCCACCCGCGCTCGACAAGGTCGTGCTGGGCTGGCGCGAGTGGGTGGCGCTGCCCCAGGCCGGGGTGCCGTGGGTCAAGGCCAAGATCGACACGGGCGCCCGATCGTCGTCGATGCACGCCTTCGACCTCGAGGCCCACGAGCGTGACGGGCAGCAGCGGGTGCGCTTCTCGATCCACCCCTGGCAGCGCTCCGACGACGACCTCGTCGAGCTCGACCTGCCCGTCCTCGACCGCCGTGAGGTGCGCTCCAGCAACGGTCAGGCCGAGCAGCGCTACGCGGTCGCGCTCGACGTCACGCTCGCCGGACGCACCATCACGACCGAGATGACGCTCAGCAACCGCGACGAGATGGGCTTCCGGATGCTGATCGGCCGCGAGGCGCTGGCGCGCGGCTTCCTCGTCGACGCGTCGGTGTCGTACGCCGGTGGGCGGCCGCGCCGCTCCGTGCGCCGCAAGAACTGGGGCAGGTAGGTGGCGCGCGAGTCCTTCGCCATCGGCGGGGTCCGGATCCGCGCCGGGTCGGCGCGTGCTCTCGAGCTGCCGATCACCCGGCTCGTCACCGGCGCCGAGGTCACGCTGCCGGTGCGCGTGGTGCACGGGCGCGAGGACGGTCCGCGGATCTGGATCGACGCCGCCATCCACGGCGACGAGGTGGCCGGCGTGGAGGTGGTGCGCCAGGTGATGGCCGGACTCGACCCCAAGACGTTCCGCGGCACGCTCGTCGCGGTGCCGATCGTCAACGTGCTCGGCTTCATGACGGGCGACCGCTACCTGCCCGACCGCCGCGACCTCAACCGGTCGTTCCCCGGCTCGCCCCGCGGCTCGCTGGCCAGCCGCATCGCCCACCTGTTCATGCGCGAGATCGTCGCCGGCTGCGAGGTCGGCATCGACCTGCACACCGGCTCCGACCAGCGCAGCAACCTGCCCCAGGTGCGGGCCGACCTCGACGACCCCCGCACCCGCGAGCTGGCGGCCGCCTTCGGTGCGCCGGTCATGCTCCACGCCCGGATCCGTGACGGCTCGCTGCGCCACGCGGCGGGCGAGCACGGCGCGCGGGTGCTGCTCTACGAGGCCGGGGAGAACCTCCGCTTCGACGACTACGCCGTCGAGGCCGGCGTGGTCGGCGTACGCCGGGTGCTCGCCGCGCTGGGGATGACCGAGCCGGTGGAGGAGCCGCCGGTCGAGCCGAGCCTGGAGTGCCGCTCCAGCGGCTGGGTGCGTGCGCGGCGCTCGGGCATCCTGCACCTCGACGCCCACCTCGGCCAGAAGGTGAGCGACGGCGAGCGGCTCGGCACCCTCTTCGACTCCTTCGGCAAGACGCTCCGCGCGGTCTACGCCAACCGTGACGGCGTCGTGATCGGCCGCACCGAGGCCCCCCTGGTCAACTCCGGGGACGCGGTGGTGCACATCGCCGGGTGAGCGCCCGGTCGGGGGCGTCTGGTTGAGTGCGCAGCATGCCTGCCGACCTGCCCGTCCTCGACGTCGCCGCCTTCCGTGCCGAGTTCCCCTCGCTCGAGTCGGGCATCGCCCACTTCGACAACCCGGGCGGCACGCAGACGCCCCGCGTCGTCGGCGACGCCATCGCGCGCACCCTCACCGGCCCGCTGTCGCAGCGCGGCTCCGCGCTGGTCAGCCAGCGCAACGCCGAGGACGCCGTGGTCGGCTTCCGCGCCGCCGTCGCCGACCTCGTCGCGGGCCGACCGGGTGGCGTGGTCCACGGGCGCAGCGCCACCGCGCTGACCTACGACGTCTCGCGCACCCTGTCTCGCACCTGGTCGCCCGGCGACGACATCGTGGTCAGCGAGCTCGACCACGACTCCAACGTGCGCCCGTGGCTCCAGGCCGCCGAGCGGGCCGGCGTCACCGTGCGCTGGCTGCGCCTCGATCCCGCGACCGGCGAGCTCGACCTCGCCTCGCTCGAGGAGATCACCGAGCGGACCCGCCTCGTCGCGCTGACCGCGGCCTCCAACCTGCTCGGCACCCGGCCGCCGGTCGCCACCGTCGCCGCCCGCGCCCACGAGGTCGGGGCGCTCGTCCACGTCGACGCGGTGCACCACACGGCCCACGCCGCCCCCGACATCACCGCGATGGGCGCTGACCTCCTGGTGTGCTCGCCCTACAAGTTCTTCGGTCCCCACTGCGGCGCCCTGGTCGCCGACCCGGCGCTGCTGGAGACGCTGCGGCCGGACAAGCTGCTCCCCTCCACCGACGTGGTCCCCGAGCGCTTCGAGCTCGGCACGCTGCCCTACGAGCTGCTCGCCGGCGTCACCGCCGCCGTCGACCTGATCGCCTCGCTGGGCTCGGGCGACACGCGTCGCGAGCGGCTGGTCGACGCGGCCGGCCGCATCGCCGCCCACGAGCTGCGCCTGCGCGAGCGGATCGAGGACGGGCTCGTCGGCCTCGGCGACCGGCTCACCCTGCACTCGCGGGCGGCCTCGCGCACCTCGACGCTGTTCCTCACCCTGCGCGACCACGCGCCCGGGGAGGTCTTCGAGCGGCTCGCCCGCCGCGACGTGCTCGTGCCGGCCGGGACGTTCTACGCCCACGAGACCTTCCGGGCCCTCGGGCTCCCGGTCGACTCGGGCCTGCGGATCGGTCTCGCCGCCTACAACGACGACTCCGACGTCGACCGGCTCCTCGACGGGCTGGCCGACGCCCTCGGCTGAGGGCCGACTCAGTCGCTGATGTGGCCGCCGTCGGCCTGGTCGGCGACGTCCGCGGCGCCGGGACCGTGCTCATGGGCCTCGGAGTCGACGTCGTCGGTGTCGACCGTGTCGCCGACGGTCGCGTTGCCGCGCGGCTGGGCGTCGAGCGCGCGCTGGCGGTCGGCGTCGCTGACCCGCTCGCCCGCTCCGGGGAAGACCGACTCCTCCGGGTGCTCGGCGTAGGGATCGCGCCCGGTCTGCTCGTCGCTCGTCATGTCTCCACCGTACGCCGACGGGTGGTCACAGACGCGCGGACGAAGGGCTTGCGGCCACAATGGCGAGGTGCCACAGCACTGGGTCCTCCACGTCGACATGGACCAGTTCCTCGTCGCCGTCGAGCTGCTCAGGCGCCCCGAGCTGGTCGGGCTGCCCGTGGTGGTCGGCGGACGGGGCGACCCGACCGAGCGGGCCGTCGTCTCCACCGCGTCCTACGAGGCCCGCGCCCACGGCGTGCGCAGCGGGCTGGCGCTCAAGCTGGCCAAGCGGCGCTCGCCAGACGCGGTCTTCCTGCCGGTCGACTTCCCCGTCTACGAGGAGGCGTCGGCGCGGGTGATGGAGACGCTGCGCGCGACGCCCGGCGCGGTCGTGGAGGTGCTCGGCTGGGACGAGGCGTTCGTCGGGGTCGAGACCGACGACCCGGTCGCGACGGCGCGAACCGTGCAGGCCGCGGTGCTCGCAGCGACCGGGCTGCACTGCTCGGTCGGCATCGGCGACACGCTGGTCCGGGCCAAGATCGCGACCGACTTCGGCAAGCCGCAGGGCACGTTCGTGCTGACCCGCGACAACTGGATGGAGGTCATGGGCGACCGCCCGACCACCGCGCTGTGGGGCGTCGGGAACAGGATCGGCGCGCGGCTCGAGGCGATCGGGATCCGCACCGTCGCCGACCTCGCCGGTGCCGACGACGAGGCCCTGGTCGCGGCGTTCGGCCCGACCAACGGCCCCCACCTCGGCCGGCTCGGGCGCGGCGGCGGCCGCTCGCGACCCGACGACACCCCGTGGGTGGCCCGCGCCCACGGCCGCGAGACGACGTTCCAGTCCGACCTCGCGACGCCCGAGGAGGTGCGCACCGCCCTCCGCGAGCTCGCCGGGCGGGTCGTGGAGGACGTCCGCAAGGAGGGCCGGGCGGTCATGCGGGTGCACCTGAAGGTGCGCTTCGCCCCGTTCTTCACCGTCACCCGGATCCGCAAGCTCGCCGAGCCGACGTACGACGTCGAGGTGGTCGCCCGGACGGCCCACGAGCTCTACCTCGCCCTGGACGACGCGCGCCCGGTGCGGCTGCTGGGGGTGCGCGGGGAGATGGTGGCGCCGGAGGGCGGCTACTGACCGCTCGGTGCCGCGAGCACGGTCAGTCGACCCCCGCCATCAGCCGGTGGATCGGCTTCGAGGCGAGCATCACCACGACCCCGGTGACGACCGAGGCGAGGCCGACCCAGAGGAAGAACGGGGCCTCGTCGGTCTCGTCGTAGAAGCCGGCGAGCGTGCCGGCGAGCGCCGTGCCGAGGGCGATCGAGAGGAAGTAGAGCGCGATCATCTGCGTCGCGAACTTGCGCGGCGCGAGCTTGGTCGTGGCGCTGAGCCCCACCGGCGAGATCAGCAGCTCGGCCAGGGTGAAGACGAGCAGGATGCCTGCGAGGCCGAGCAGCGGCGCGGTGTTCTGGCCGCTCGGCATCAGCAGGAAGCCGAAGAACGCCACGCCCATCAGCGCCGTGCCCGCGCCGAACTTGAGCGGTGTCGCCGGCTGCCGTGTCCCCCACCGGGTCCACAGCGCCGCGAACACCCCGGCCAGCACGATGATGAAGACCGGGTTGATGCTGGTGACCCACGAGACCGGCATCTCCCACCCGAGGATGTCGCGGTCGAGGCGCTTGTCGGCGTAGATCGTCACCACGGTGAACTGCTGCTGGTAGAGCGACCAGAACACCACGTTGCACACGAACAGCGGCATGAAGGCGAAGATCCGGCTTCGCTCCGCACCCTGCACCTCCCGGTCGGCGAGGATCACCGCGAAGTAGGCGATCGCGGCCACCAGGCTGATGCCGATGACGATGGTGGAGAGGCGGGCGGCGGTGATCACGTCGACCCACACCAGGACGGCGACCAGGGCGAGGGCGAGCACCGCGACGGCGACGTAGCGCGGCCACCGACCCGGGGGCAGTGGGTTGGCGACGCGGTGCGTCTTCTCGGGCAGCTTGCTGCGGGTGGCGGCGTACTGCGCCAGGCCGAGCGCCATCCCGACCGCCGCCGCCCCGAAGCCCCAGTGGAAGCCGGCCTCCTTCTGCAGCAGGCCGGTCAGCAACGGCCCGAGCAGCGCACCGATGTTGATGCCCATGTAGAACAGCGAGAAGCCGGCGTCACGGCGGGTGTCGTGCTCGTCGTAGAGCGAGCCGACCAGGGAGGTCGCCGTCGCCTTCACCCCGCCCGAGCCGAGGGCGATGAGCACCAGGCCCACGCCGACGCCGAGCAGGCCGGGAAGCAGGGCGAGGGCGAGGTGGCCGGCCATCACGCAGACCGCGGAGGAGAAGAGCGTCCGCTCGGGTCCGATCACCCGGTCGGCGAGCCACGCGCCGAGGATGGTCGAGAGGTAGACCCCGCCGCCGTAGGCGCCCACGATGCCGGTCGCGACGCCCTCGTCGATGCCCAGCCCGCCCCGGGACGCGGAGTAGTAGAGGTAGATCAGCAGGATGCCCTGCATGCCGTAGAAGCTGAACCGCTCCCACAGCTCGACCCCGAAGAGGTTGGCCAGCACTCCCGGCTGGCCGAAGAAGCGGGTGTCGGACCGGTCCTCGAGACGGGTTCCCTGCGCGTCGCGTGAGTCGCTCACCTGTCCACGGTGCCACCGACGCCCGGATGCGTCAGCACCCGGGGCCGGTGGGAGCGGCGGACGACCAGGTGCTACTCCGTCGTGCTACTCCGTGGCGATCGCGTCGAGCACCTTCATCCGCGACGCCCGTACTGCGGGCACGATCGCGGCCAGCACCCCGAACACCACCGCGATCACCAGGAAGACCGCGAGCGAGCCGAGCGGCAGGGCCAGCACGGTCAGGTCCTCGGAGAGCGACTGGCGCAGCGCCACCCCGATGAGGAGTCCGACCACGAGCCCGAGGACCGCCCCGAGCACCGCGATGGTGATCGACTCGAGCGTGATCATCAGCCGCAGGCGCCGCCTCGAGAGCCCCACGGCGCGCAGCAGGCCCACCTCGCGGGTGCGCTCGATGACGCTGAGGCCGAGGGTGTTGACGATGCCGATGACGGCGATGACGACCGCGAGCGCGAGCAGGCCGTAGATCATGAACAGCAGCTGGTTGACCTGCTGCTTGATCAGCTCGGAGAAGCCCTCCTTGTCCTGCACCGTGACGATCGGCAGGTCCGCGACCACCTCGTCGAGGGCGTCGTGCACCGCGTCGACGTCGGCGCCGTCGGTGACGTTGATGCTGAGCGTGCTGTCGTTGCGCCGCAGCCCGGCGTCCTCGAGGACGCCGATGGGCATCGTCACGCCGTTGGTGATCGGCGTGTCCTCGAAGATCCCGACGACCTCGAGGGCGACGGTCCGACCTCCGGGGAAGGACGCCGGGATCGTGCTGCCCACGTCGGCGCCGAGGTCGCTCGCGGTCGACGCGCTGAGGATCGTCTGGTCGCCGCTCATGTCCTGGGTGCCGGCGCGCATGTCGAGGTCGTAGATGTCGCCGAACGCGTCGTCGACGCCCGCCACGAAGCTCTGGTCCTGGTCGACGAGGGCCACCGACCCCTGCATCCGGGAGACCGTGCCGACGCCGTCGACCTCGGCCATCTCGTCGCCCACCTGGGTGGGGAAGCCCTGGAAGCTCGGCGACTGCACGAGGAAGTCGCTGCGGAACTCGCGGTCGACCAGCTCGTCGTTGGTCGCGCTCAACGACGACGCCAGCACGCCCACGGCCGAGACCACGGCGAGGCCGATCATCAGCGCCGAGGCGGTCGCCCCGGTGCGCCGTGGGTTGCGCAGCGCGTTCTCGCCGGCGAGCTTGCCGGTGGTGCCGAAGAGCTTGTCGAACAGGGTGCGGCAGGCCAGGAGCACCGGGTGCCCGAGGACCGGCGCCATCACCGCGACGGTGATCACCCAGATCACCGCGCCCGCGCCGATCCACCCCGGGTCGGCGCCCGGTGCGCCGACCAGGCCCGCGACCATGAGCGCGCCGCCGACGACGAGGGCGAGGGTGCCCAGCACGAGGCGCCGGCGACCGAGTGCCTTCTCCTGGACGGTGAGGTCGTCGCGGAGGGCCGCCACCGGCGGCACCTTCGCGGCGCGGCGGGCGGGCACGAACGCCGCGACCATCGTCACCACGATGCCGACGACGTAGGCGGCGATCACCGTCGACGGGGTCAGCACCAGCACCTCGGACGCGATGTCGAGGCCCTGCGAGCGGAAGATCGCGGCGAGCCCGCGCGAGAGCCCGAGCCCGATCAGGAGGCCCAGGGTGGAGCCCAGGACCCCCATCAGGAACGCCTCGACGAGCACCGAGCGCGTCACCTGCCGACGGCTGGCCCCGAGCGCGCGCAGCAGCGCCGACTCGCGCACCCGCTGGGAGACCAGGATCGAGAAGGTGTTGAAGATGATGAACGCGCCCACGACGATCGCGATCACCGCGAAGGCCACCAGGAAGTAGCCGATGACGTCGAGGAACTGCCCGATCTGCTCGTCGGACTCGTCGATCACCTCCTGCCCGGTGACGGCGGTGAAGCCGTCGGGCAGGACGGTCTTCGCGGCGTCGGCGAGCTCGGTCTGGCTGGCCCCGTCGGCGGCGGTGAGGGCCACCGTGGTGTAGGCGTCCTCGCCGTCGAGGAAGACGTCCTGGGCCTCGCTCGTCTCGAGCAGCGCGAGCGTGGCGCCGGCCGTGCCGCCGCCGTTGAAGTTGGACGTGCCGACGAGCTCGAACTCCTTGCGCAGCTGGCCGGTGGGCAGCAGGAGGGTGACCTGGTCGCCCAGCTCGTAGCCGCCGCGCTCGGCCGAGGACGCGTCGAGGTTGATCTGGCCGGGCGCGTCCGGCCACTCGCCCGACTCGAGGACCAGGATCGGCTCGCCCGCGATGTTGACGCCGTCGTTGTGGTTGAAGACCAGGGTGGGCGCGCCGGTGCCGCCGACGAGCTTGCCGTCCTCCCCGAGCAGGTAGGCGCCGACCCCGTCGACCGAGCCGTCGGCCGCGGCGACCTCGGGCAGCGCGGCCAACCGGTCGACGGCCTTCGGCTTGATCAGGCTGGTGGTG
Source organism: Nocardioides sp. zg-1228 (assembly GCF_017086465.1). Taxonomy (NCBI): domain Bacteria; kingdom Bacillati; phylum Actinomycetota; class Actinomycetes; order Propionibacteriales; family Nocardioidaceae; genus Nocardioides; species Nocardioides sp. zg-1228. The sequence goes on from NZ_CP070961.1 coordinate 3,956,296, forward strand.
CCGGCGCCGGAGGCCTGGAACGACACCTCGCCCTCGGTGCGCACGACGGCGTCGGAGGTGGAGCCCTCGATGATGTTGTCGAAGGTCGCGCCGAGGCCGTGGCTGAAGGTGAGGACGCCGGCGAGGAAGCCGATGCCCAGCACGATCGCCAGCGTGCTCATCACCAGGCGGACCTTGCGGGCCACCAGGTTGCGCCAGGTGAGGCGGAGCATGCTCAGCCCGCCTTGCGGGCCGCGGCGTCGCCGAGGCGGCCCATGCGCTCGAGGATCGCGTCGCGGTCGGGGTCGCGCAGCTCGTCGACGAGCTTGCCGTCGGCGAGGAACAGGACCCGGTCGGCGTAGGCCGCCGCGACCGGGTCGTGGGTCACCATGACCACCGTCTGGGCGAACTCGTCGACGCTGCGACGCAGGAAGCCGAGCACCTCGGCCGAGCTGGTGGAGTCGAGGTTGCCGGTGGGCTCGTCGGCGAAGACGATCGACGGGCGGCTCACCAGCGCGCGTGCGCAGGCGACGCGCTGCTGCTGCCCGCCCGACATCTCGCTCGGCCGGTGGCCCAGCCGCGGGCGCAGGCCGACGGCGTCGATGACTGCGTCGAACCACTCCTTGTCGGCCTTCTTGCCGGCCAGGTCGAGCGGGAGGACGATGTTCTCGCGCGCGGTCAGGGTCGGCACGAGGTTGAACGCCTGGAAGACGAAGCCGATCCGGTCGCGGCGGAGCGTGGTGAGCGCCTTGTCCTTGAGGGCTCCCAGCGACGTGCCGTCGACGACCGCCTCGCCGGACGTCGGGGCGTCGAGTGCCGCCAGGCAGTGCATCAACGTGGACTTGCCGGACCCCGAGGGACCCATGATGGCGGTGAACTCCCCCTTCATCAGGTCGACGGTCACGCCGTCGAGGGCCCGCACCTGCGCCTCCGCCGAGCCGTAGACCTTCACCAGGTCACGTGCACGTGCCGCCACGCCCTGCGGCGCCTCTCCCGTGGGCTGCTCACTCATGTGAGGAAGTCTGACAGGGGGCCACGCAGCAGGGCCATGGGATAACACCCGCAGCGGACCCTGACATGTGTCAGGGCCGGGGCAAGGGTCCGGTGAGGGCCGGTGAGGGCCGGCGAGGGCCGGCGAGGGTCCGGCGCCCTAGGTTGGCACGCGTGGGAGACGTCGTCGCAGGGCTGCTGACCGGTCTGGCGCTGATCGTGGCGATCGGCGCGCAGAACGCGTTCGTCCTGCGCCAGGGGCTGCGCCGCAGCCACGTCGGGCTGGTGGTGGGCGTGTGCGCGCTGTCCGACGTCGTGCTCATCGTCGCCGGGGTCGCCGGGATCGGGGTCGTCGTCGACCGTGCGCCGTGGGCCGTCGAGGTGGTGCGCTGGCTCGGCGTCGCGTTCCTCACCGGCTACGGCGCGGCGTCGCTGCTGCGTGCTCGGCGGCCGCAGGCGCTCGACGCGGCGGGCGGGGAGGTCGAGGCCCGGCGGGGCGTGGTGGTCCGGGCGGTGGCGCTGACCTGGCTCAACCCCCACGTCTACCTCGACACCGTGCTCCTGCTCGGCTCGATCGCGGGCACCCACGGTGCGTCCGGTCGCTGGTGGTTCGCGCTCGGGGCGTGCGCGGCGAGCCTCGCATGGTTCGCCGGGCTCGGGTACGGCGCCCGGCTGCTCGCGCCGCGCCTGGCGAGCCCGCGGGCGTGGCAGGTGCTCGACGTGCTCGTCGGGCTGGTCATGCTGGCGATCGCCGTCCGCCTCGCCCTCGGGGCCTGAGCCGCGCGGCCGCGCCGCCTCAGACCTCGGTCGTGCCCGACCCGTCGCCCGACCCGCCGCCCTGCCGGGCGAGCGCCTCGTCGTGGCGCGCGCGCAGCCGCTCGCGGATCTCGTCGGGCTCGTAGTGGCGGCGCGCCCGCTCGTCACGCGCGACGGCGGCGCCCGTGGCGACGCCCGCGAGGATCCCCGCCAGGCCGAGCCACTTCCACACGCGCATGCGGCGAGCCTAGCGCCGTTCCTGCGGCAGACTGCGCGCATGGCATCGGCCCTGACCCTCGACCAGGCGGTCGACCTGACGCGCAGCGGCGACATCTGGCTGTTCCGCGGCCGGCGGGCGCCCGACCGCGCCATCCGCGCCGTCACCAACGCCCCGGTCAACCACGTCGGGATGGCGGTCGTCGTCGACGACCTGCCGCCCCTGATCTTCCACGCCGAGCTCGGCCGGTCGCAGCTCGACGTGTGGACCGGCGCCCACCACCGCGGCGTGCAGCTGCACGACCTGCGCGAGGCGGTCGGGCGGTGGCACACCGACTACGACCAGGACGCCTGGGTGCGCCAGCTCGCGCCCGAGATCGGTGCCGAGGAGGAGGACGGCATGCTGCGCGCCGTCGCCCGGCTCGACGGGGTCTCCTTCCCGAGCATGGCGCGGCTCGGAGCGCGCTGGCTGCGCGGCCGCGACGCCTACGTCCCCCACCGCGAGCGGGGTCGGCGGGTCACCCCGGAGGCGGCGTTCTGCGCCGAGGTCGTGGCGACCTGCTACATGGAGATGGGCATCCTGCGCGACGACCGGCGGGCCACCTGGTACGACCCGGGCACGTTCTGGAGCGGCGACCACCTGCCCGTCGCGCCCGGCTGGACGCTCGGCACGGAGGTCGCGGTCAGTCGCTGACCGCGCGCCCGAGCCGCTCGGCCACCACCGCCACCGCCGCCCGGAGCTCCGCCCCACCGGCCACCGTGAACGGGAACGGGACGCCGGCCAGCCACTCCCCGGCGTAGGCCTCGGGGTTGCTGGTGCTGCCGAGCAGCTCGCAGCGCCCGCCCGGCAGCTCGCGCAGCTCGCCGATGGTCGGCCGGATCCACGGGCGTACCTCGTCGAGAGGCGCGTCGAAGACGACGTGCGTGTCGTGCTCCCACCCCTTGGCGAGGTTGGCCTCCAGCGCCGCGGCCGGGTCGAGGTCGGCCGGCACCTCGAACGTGCCGTCGAGCAGCTCCACGGCGGTGATCCGGTCGACGCGGAAGGTGCGCAGCGCGTCGGCGTGGTGGGAGTGGCACAGCAGGTACCACCGGCCGTGGCGGACCACGACCGACCAGGGGTCGACGACGAACGTGCGCTCGCTGCCGGCCGCGGTGCGGTAGCCCACCTCGACCTGCCGCTGGGCCGCCACCGCCGCGACCAGCTCGGTGGTGACCTCGGGGTCGGGACGCACCGGGGTGCGCTCGGGGACGGCTCGCGCCGTCTCCCGCACCGCGACGGCCTGGCGGGCGACGTTGGTGGGCAGCACCCGCAGGATCTTGCCCAGCGCAGCGCCGACCGGGTCGCCTGAGTCGGCCACCGCGTGGTGGGAGTCGAGGGCGGCCATCACGAGACCCAGCGCCTCGGTGGCGGAGAAGACCAGCGGTGGCAGGCGCAGCCCGCGCCCGAGGGTGTAGCCGCCGTAGGGACCGCGGGTGGACTCGACCGGGATGTCGGCCTCGCGCAGGATCGCGACGTAGCGCCGCGCGGCCCGCTCGGTGACCCCGAGCCGTGCCGCCAGGTCGGCCGCGGTCGTGCCCGGCCGCGCCTGCAGGATGTCGAGCGCCCGCAGCGCGCGGGCGGTGGGGCTGATGTCGCTCACCCGGACATCCTCGCACCGGTTCCGGACGGAAAACGTCCGCAACCGGTCCTAGCGTGGGGCGTCGAGGGTCGACACCCACCACCAAGGAGGACCCATGGACATCGTGCTCATCCCCGGACTCTGGCTCGACGGCTCGGCCTGGGACGACGTGCTGCCCGAGCTCGAGGCGCTCGGCCACCGAGGCGTACCGGTGACGCTGCCCGGGCAGGGCGACGGCGCCCCCACCGCGACGTACGACGACCAGGCCGACGCGGTGCTCGCCGCCGTCGACGCCGCCGAGGGCGCACCCGTCGTGGTGGGGCACTCCGCCGCGTCCACGCTGGCGTGGGTGGCCGCGGACCGGCGCCCCGACGCCGTGACGGGCGTCGTGCTGATCGGCGGCTTCCCGACGACCGACGGCGAGACCTATGCCGACTTCTTCGAGACCGACGGCGACGCCGTCGCGTTCCCGGGCTGGGAGCCGTTCGCCGGACCCGACTCCGACGACATGTCCCCCGAGCTCAAGGCCGAGGTCGCCGCAGGCACCCACCCGGTGCCCGTCGGGGTGACCAAGGGCGTGGTGCGCTGGACCGACGAGCGGCGTCACGGCGTGCCGCTGACCCTCGTCTGCCCGGAGTTCAGCCCCGCCCAGGCGCAGGAGTGGATCGACGGCGGCGACGTCCCCGAGCTCGCCGCCGCGACGGCCCTCGAGCTGGTCGACCTCGACTCCGGCCACTGGCCGATGTTCACCCGGCCGGCCGCCCTGGCGGCGCTGCTCGACGCCGCGGCCACCCGCTCACGGATCGGCTGAGCGGGGTCGGCCCGGCGGGACTCAGCGCAGCAGCTCCTCGGGCCCGGCCGCCACCGTCGGGACGTCGGCGGGCGCCCGGCCGGCGGGCTGCACCGCCTCGAGCGGGGTCGCCGGGGTGAGCGGCGTGACCGGCAGCACGACGTAGCCGCTGTGCACGCCCGAGGCGAGGTCGACGCCGACCTCGACGAGCTCCGCCGGGGCCATCCCCAGCGCCACCGCCACCGCGACCGCGCTGTCGGGTCGGTCCGCCGGGTCCTTCTGGAGCAGCGACGCGACGACGGCGCGCAGGTCCTCCGGCACGTCCTCGCCCAGCGGCGGGGGCGGCTCGTTGACGTGGCACAGCGCCGTCGCGATCGGGGTGCCGCGGTCGAAGGGACGCTTGCCGGTGAGCATCTCGTGGCCCACCACGCCGAGGGCGTAGAGGTCGCTGGCGCCCGTGGCCTGCTCCCCGACCGCCTGCTCGGGGCTGATGTAGTTGGGCGTGCCGAGCATCTCGCCCACCCGCGTGTGGCCGATGGCGTCGATCGCGCGGGCGATGCCGAAGTCGGTCAGCTTCACCAGGCCGTCCTCGCGGACCAGGATGTTGGCCGGCTTGACGTCGCGGTGGACCACGCCGGCCTCGTGGGCGGTGCCGAGCGCGAGGGCGGCCTGGCCGAGGATCGAGCGCACCGCCTCGGGCTGCATCGCCCCGTGCTCGCGGATGACCGCCGAGAGCGGCAGTCCCGGCACGAGCTCCATCACGAGGTAGGTCAGGTGGTCGTCGTGGCCGTAGTCGAAGACGGTGGTGATGTTGGGGTGCAGGAGAGCCGCGGAGTGGAGCGCCTCGTCGCGGAAGCGCTCGGCGAAGATCTCCTCGTTGTCGGGATCGGCCCGCATCACCTTGACGGCGACCTCACGCTGCAGGACGTCGTCGAGGCCGCGCCAGACGTCCGCCATCCCGCCGGAGGCGATGCGCTCCTGCAGGACGTAGCGGTCACCGAGGCGGAGTCCTTCCACGAGCCTGTGCACGGGCGTGTCCCACTTCCCTCGGAGGAGGCGCGTGAGGGCGCCCAGGCTTCAGATGCTACTCCGCTGGGTACCCCGTTCCCGCGCCGACGACCGCGCTCCCACCCCCACGGGTGCCTTGACAACATACAACCGACCGGTTGTATGTTGTGGGCATGGACAGCGACGAAGACCGCGCGGACGCCTGGTTCCACGCGCTCTCCGACCGCACCCGGCGCGACATCCTGCGACGCGTGCTGGCCGGCGAGCACTCCGTCTCCGCCCTGGCCCGCAGCTACGACATGAGCTTCGCCGCCGTGCAGAAGCACGTCGCCGTCCTCGAGCGCGCCGGACTGCTGACCAAGCGCCGTCAGGGCCGTGAGGCCCTGGCCAGCGGCGACGTCGAGGCCGTGCGGTCGGTGGGCGCGATGCTCACCGAGCTCGAGGGCCTCTGGCGCGGCCGCATCGCCCGCATGGACGAGCTCCTCGCCGAGCCCGCCCCCGCACCACCAACCCGTCCCAGCCGGACCACCAGCACGGGGACCACCTGAAGAACGGACCAGACCATGCCCGTCACCGACGTCACCCATGACCTCGACGCCCTCACGCTCACCATCACCGCCGACTTCGCCGCCCCTCCCGAGCGCGTGTGGCAGGTCTACGCCGACCCGCGCCAGCTCGAGCGCGTGTGGGGACCTCCCGGCTACCCCGCCACGTTCGTCGACCACGACCTGGTCCCGGGCGGGCGGATGACCTACTACATGACCAGCCCCGGCGGCGACCGGTTCTACGCCTACTGGGACGTCGCGACCGTCGAGCGGCCCCACCGGTTCACGTTCACCGACGGCTTCGCCGTCGACGAGACGTTCGCCGCCAACCCCGACCTGCCCGAGTCCCAGCAGGTCTACGACTTCAGCGAGACCGCGGACGGCACGCGGGCGACGTTCGTCTCGACCTACGCCGACGCCGCCTCCCTCCAGAAGGTGCTCGCCATGGGCGTCGTCGAGGGCTCCACGCAGGCGATCAACCAGATCGACGGCCTGCTCGCCCCCTGACGCCGCTCCGCCCAGCCGGCCCCGCCAGCCCAGCCGGCCCCGCCAGCCCCAGAGCACAGGAGGCTCCACCCATGCGCACGATCGTCATCACCACGTTCCTCTCCCTCGACGGCGTCATGGAGGCGCCCGGCGGCGGCGACCACCCCCACGCCGGCTGGACCTTCAAGGACGTCGAGCCCGACATGGCCGCCTACGACATCAAGGGCCGCGAGACCGAGGAGGCCAGCGCCCTGCTCCTGGGCCGGCGCTCGTACGACGAGTTCGCTCCCGTGTGGCCCTCGATGAAGGAGTTCACCACCTACAACGCGATGCCGAAGTACGTCGTCTCCACCACGCTCGAGGGCGACACGGTCCCGTGGGGCGAGGGCACCGTCTCCGTGCTCCGCTCCCTCGACGACGTCGCGGCGCTGAAGGAGACCGAGGGCGGGGAGATCCACGTCCACGGCAGCGCCCAGCTCGCCCAGGGCCTGGCGAAGGCCGGGCTGGTCGACCGCTACACCCTCCTCGTCTACCCGCTCCTGCTCGGCAGCGGCAAGCGGCTCTTCGGCGAGAGCGACAAGACCAGGCTCGAGCTCGTCGAGCACGCCGCCTACGACAACGGCATCCTGCTGCAGCGCTACGACGTCGTGCACTGATCCTCTGGCGCGACGTCCGGTTCTGCCGGACCCTGTGTCGGTGGAGCTCGCCCTGCTGCTCGTCTCGATGGCGGCCGTCGTCCTCGCGGTGACCGCCGTCAGCGAGCGGCTGCACGTGCCGGCGCCGCTCCTGCTCGTCGTCGTCGGCGCGGCCGCGGCCTACGTGCCGGGCGTGCCCACGATCCACCTCGAGTCCGAGGTGGTCCTGCTGGGACTGCTGCCGCCGCTGCTCTACGCCGCCGCGATCCAGACCTCGCTGGTCGACTTCAACGCCAACAGAGGCGCCATCCTGCGGCTGTCGGTGCTGCTCGTGGTGGTCACGGCGCTGGCGGTCGCCGTCGTCGTGGACCGACTGGTGCCCGGCCTGGGCTGGGCGGCTGCCATCGCGATCGGCGCCGTCGTCGCGCCGCCCGACGCCGTCGCGGCCACCGCCGTCGCGCGACGCATCGGGCTCCCCCGCCGCGTGGTCACGATCCTCGAGGGCGAGTCCCTCTTCAACGACGCGACCGCCCTCGTGGTCCTCCGCACGGCCGTCGCCGCGCTGTCCGCCGGCGTGACGGTCGCCGCGGTGGCCGGTGACTTCGCGCTGGCGGCCGGCGGGGGCGTGCTCATCGGGGCCGCGGCCTTCCTGCTCGTCGCCCCCCTGCGCACGCGCCTGCGCGACCCGCTGATGGACACGGCCGTCTCGTTCCTGACCCCCTTCGCGGCGTTCGTGGCTGCGGAGGAGATCCACGCGTCCGGCGTCATCGCGGTCGTCGTCGCCGGGCTGCTGCTGGGCCACAAGGCGCCGCTCATCCAGACCGCCCAGTCCCGGATCACCGAGCGGATCACCTGGCGCACCGTCGCGTTCGTGCTGGAGAACACCGTCTTCCTCCTCATCGGCCTCCAGCTCGACTGGATCCTCGAGGGCGCCCGCGCCTCCAGCCTGCCCGGGTCCCGCATCGCACTCGTGTGCGGCGCGACCCTCCTGACCGTCGTGGTCGTCCGGCTCGTCTACATGCAGGCCACCGGCTTCCTCCGGCGCCGCGACCCCATCCCCGCCTCGTGGAGCTTCCTCATCGGCTGGGCCGGCATGCGGGGCGTGGTCACCCTCGCCGCCGCGTTCGTCATCCCCGAGGACGCACCCCACCGTGAGGTGCTGCTCCTCATCGCCTTCACCGTCGTGGCCGGCACCCTGCTCGTGCAGGGGCTCACGCTGCCGCTGGTGACCCGGCTGCTCGACGTCCCCGCGCCCGACCCCGCCGAGGACGCCCTCGCCCGGGCCTCGCTGCTCCAGCAGGCCGCCGACGCGGGCTTCGCCCGGCTCGACGAGCTGGAGTACGACGACCACCACGGCGTCGCCGCCCAGGTCCGCGCGCGCGTCGACCAGCGGACCTTCGCGGCGTGGGAGCAGCTGGCCACCGCGTCCGGGGAGGAGACGCCGTCGGAGCTCTACGCCCGCATCCGCGGCGAGATGATCGAGGCGGAGCGGGCCAAGGTGCTGCGCGTGCGGAGCAGGGGCCACGTGCCGTCGGAGGTCGTGAGCCAGGTGCTCGGCATGCTCGACATCGAGGAGTCGATGCTCGACGCCGCCACCTCGGCGCGCGCCGACGTACGCCGCAGCAGCCTGGCCCCCACCGGCGGCCGCTCCTGCCGCGATCTCGCGGAGCACCCGGTCACGCGGACCGCGAGCGACCCGGCCTGCGCGGAGTGCCTCGTCGAGGGCACCCGGTGGGTGTCGCTGCGCCAGTGCCTGAGCTGCGGGCACGTGGGCTGCTGCGACTCCTCGGTCGGCAGGCACGCCACGGGCCACTTCCACGAGAGCCTGCACCCGGTCGTGCAGTCGGCCGAGCCCGACGAGTCGTGGCGCTGGTGCTACGTGCACGACATCACCGGCTGACTGACCCCTCGTCCTGGGTAGTGAGGGACGGACTGGTCGCTCCGGGGCCCGAAAACCGACCAAACCGTCCCTCACTACCCAGTCCGGGCGCGACTACGCTCGGCGGATGGGAGCGCCCGCGATCGTCATCGCCTCCACCCACCACGCCGCCGAGCTGGGTGAGGCGTTCGCCCGCTACGAGCGGGAGTACGACGTCCGCCACGTCAGCGACGAGGTGATGGCCAAGGCCACGGCCAAGGAGCTGGTCCACTCCGGACACCAGGTCGCCCTCTTCGTCGTCGACAGCGACCACGACCGCGACAAGCTGGTCGGACTGATCAACGGCACCCGCCAGGCGGTGCCCACCTCGCGCCGGCTGATCGTCACCCACGTCAGCCGCTTCCGCGAGGACAACCAGACCTTCCGCCACGCCGTCGCGGCCGGCAAGGTCGACGCGCTGCTGCTGATGCCGCAGGGCCCCCGCGACGAGGAGTTCCACCTCGCCGTCGGCGAGCTGCTCAACGAGTGGAACGCGACGGTGGCGACACCGGTCGTCGAGAGCGTGCGCATCATCACCCCGGAGAAGGACGCCCTCGCCCGCGACCTCCTCGACTACCTCGCCCGGGTCGGCATGCCGGCCGGGGTGCACCACCCCGACAGCGAGGTCGGGCGCCGGGTGATGGCGACCTGCCCGGACGAGGTCGGCCACTGGCCGGTCGTGTCCTCGCTGGCCGGCTGGTCGGGGCACTGCCCCGACGTCCGCTCGCTCGCCATCCGGCTCTACGGCCGCCCCGACGAGATCGACGTCGACCAGGTGGTCGACCTCGTGGTCGTCGGCGCCGGGCCGGCCGGTCTCGCCGCGAGCGTCTACGCCTCCAGCGAGGGACTGTCCACCGTCTGCCTGGAGGCCGAGGCCATCGGCGGGCAGGCCGGCACCAGCTCGATGATCCGCAACTACCTCGGCTTCCCGCGCGGCATCTCCGGCATGCGCCTGGCCCAGCGCGCCCGCGGCCAGGCGCTGCGCTTCGGCACCCGGTTCTTCACCGGCTGGCCTGCGACGGGCATCTCCCCGTGCGCCGACGGCGACCACCACGTCGTCCACACCGACGGCGGCGACGTGCACGCCCGCACGGTGCTCGTCTCGACCGGCGTCGACTACCGCCGCCTCGGCGTGGAGTCGCTGGAGGACCTCGTCGGGCGTGGGGTCTACTACGGCGCGGCGATGGCAGCGGCCCGCGAGCTGGCCGGCGACCACGTGGTGGTCGTGGGCGGCGGCAACTCCGCCGGCCAGGCGGCGGTCCACGCCGCCCGGTTCGCCTCCGCGGTGACGCTCGTCGTGCGGCGCCCCGACCTCCGGGAGACCATGTCGTCCTACCTGATCGACGAGATCGAGTGGAACCCCCGCGTCACCGTGCGCACGTGCACCCGCGTCGTCGACGGAGGCCCCGACGACGTCGGGCAGCTGGCCTGGCTCGACGTGGAGGACGTCGACAGCGGCGCGCGGGAGCGGGTCGAGGCGCGCGGGCTGTTCCTCCTGCTGGGCGCGTCACCGGAGTGCGGCTGGCTGCCCCCGACCGTGCTGCGCGACGACCGCGGGTTCGTCCTCACCGGTCGCGACGTCGGGTCGGAGCACTGGGTCGACGGCGTTCCTCCCGCCGAGCTGGCCACCACGCTGCCGGGCGTCTTCGCCGGCGGTGACATCCGTGCGGGCTCGATGAAGCGGGTGGCGTCGGCGACCGGCGAGGGGGCCTCGGTGGTGGCCTCGGTCCATGCCTGGCTCGGCCGATAGCCGCTCAGAGCGTCAGCAGCAGGAAGACCACCGCCAGCGCGGGAAGCGTGCCCTGGATGAGTGCGGCGCGGGCCTTGGTGCGGTCGTGGGTGACCAGCACGAGCGCCGCCGCCAGCATCGAGCCGGTGCCGGCGAGCGCGAGGGCGCGGCCGACGTCCTCGTTGCTGCCGAGCAGGACGACACCCACGCCTGTCGTGATCGCCAGGAAGAGGTTGTAGAAGCCCTGGTTGTACGCCATCGGCGCCAGCAGCGGCGCATCGGCCTCCGCCACCCCGAACGCGCGACGCGTCGCCGGCTCGGTCCACCGGAACGACTCCAGCACCCAGATGTAGACGTGCAGGAGTGCGGCGGCAGCGAGCACGGCGGCGAGGACCGTCATCGACCCACCCTAGGCTCGCCTACCCCTGAGTGGGTGGCACGTGGGCACCGAGACGGCCCAGACTCCCTCCCGGCAACCCCGCCCCCGATCCTCGAGGAGGACCACATGGGACGACTGATCGGCATTCTGCTGGTGATCTGGCTGGTGATCGGCGCGTTCGCGGCGTTCCAGCGCGGCTACTTCGACGACACGAAGACCAACTGCTCCGAGGCCAGCGACATCGCGCTCAACATCGTCGCCGGGCCGCTCAACTACACCGGCCTCAACCCCAAGGTCGACTGCGTCGACGTCGACATCGACACCCCCGAGCCGAGCAAGTAGTCAGGCCCCCGGCTTCTCGAACGTGGTCGCCGGGTCGCCCGACACCCGCCAGGCGAGGATGCCGTCGCGCGGGCTGATCGCGTAGATGCGCGAGCCGTCGGGCGACACCAGCACCGCGCGCGGGGTGTCGTCGGCACCGACGAGCGCCCGCACGGCGTCGTCGCGCCAGTCCCAGAGCTGCACCTCCGGATCGTCCTTGACGCTCGCCACGACGGTGTCGGCGCCGAGCCACGCCAGGTGGTCGCCGGCGGCGGGGAGCGCGGCCTCCTCCTGGCGCGTGGCGCTGTCCCAGACGGTGACGGCGGCGCCGTCGTCGAGGGCGAAGGACGAGGTCGCGAGGGTGGTGCCGTCCGGGGCCCAGGCCACGTGCCCCTGGGGCGGCGCGTCCAGCTCGCCCACCTGCTCGCCGGTCACGGTGTCGTGGAGGCTCGCCGGAGCGTCGGACGCGGCCACGGCCAGCGTCGGCGAGCGCGGGGACCACGCGACCGCCACGGCGTCGCCCCCGGCGTCGATCCCGGGCTCGACCGCGGCCACCTCCGCCGGGTCGGCGACCGACCAGAGGCGTACGACGCCGTCGGCTCCCGCCCCGGCGAGGGTGTCGCCGTCCGGTGAGAACTCGAGGTCGCGCAGACTGCCGCCCGCGGCGTCCTGGACGACGGCGGCGTCGTAGGCCTCGACCGAGCCGACCTCCTCGCCGGTCGTGTCGTCGAGGAGGACCACCGACACGGTCCCGCCGTCGATCCGGTCGGTCGCGACGAGCCCGGCGGTGCTCCACGCGACCACGCCGCCCCCGTCCCACCGCCCGTCGAGGGTCCCCTCGCCGGTGGACCACACGCACAGCTCGCCGTCGCACGGCACCGCGAGTCGCGCACCGTCGGGGCTCAGCGCCGCGGAGTCGCCGGTGAACGCCACGCCGGGCACCTGCGCCACGTCACCCGACCCGGCGTCACCACCGTCACCGCCCCCGCTGCGGTCCGCCTCGGGCCCGTCGCCGGAGGAGCAGCCGGCGAGCGCCAGGGCCGCCACGGTCAGCACCGCCGCCACGGGGAGGCCCGACCTCATGCACGCACCAGGCCGCTGACGTCGAACCACGCCTCGCTGCCGTCGTCACACTCATGCCGGTCGAGCGAGCGGCCGTGGACGGTCAGGAGGCTCTGCTGCCGCGAGGTCCGCCGGTCGGCACGCAGCACGTCGTACTCGTCACTGACCCGCAGCACGCTCCACGGGCGCTCGCGGGTGCCGTCGCCGGTGCTCCGGATCGACTCGAGCGCCAGCGCCTGGAGGGTGCGCTCGGCGCGCACCCGGGCGTCGTCGCCGAGCCCGGCGTGTGCGGCGGCGAGCGCCGCGTGCGCCGACGGCGAGAAGAACGCGCCCGGCATCGCGGCATGCACGAGCGAGGCCGCCTCGGCATGGTCACCGCGAGCGAGGGCCGGGCCCGCGAGGGCGACCACGTCGAGGCCCGGATCGAACCCGGCCGAACCGCGTACGGCCTCGCGCAGCGCCGCGAGGTCGGCGGCCGACCGGGTGCGGGCCCACACCAGCGCGAGGTCGGACAGTGCCGGCCCGTCGGGCGGGGGGTGCGCGGTGTGCGCGCTCATCGTGCGTCCTTCCTGATCCGGTCGAGGTCGTCCTTGTCGAGGTCGTCGAGGTAGTCGCCACCGGTCTCACGGGCGTCCCTCTCGACGGGCTGGTCACGATAGGCCTCGAAGCCGTCGACCTTCGATGTCTTGTAGTCGTCGAAGTTGTCGCGCCACTGCTCGACCTCCTCCTGGCTGACGCCGGGGGGTCCGTCGTAGTCCTCCCACCACCACCAGGGCAGGTCGTCGACCGCCTTGTGCTGCTCGGCGTGGCGGACCTCGTGGGCGACCGTGCCGAGGATGGTGGGGTCGTCGAGGTTGCCCTCGTCGATGCGCAGCACCCGGTCGCTCTCGCTCCAGCTGCCGCGGGAGTCGGTGGAGGGGTCGTCGTCCTTGCCGTCGCCGTTCCGGTCCTCGAGGTCCTCGATGCGCACCTCGAAGTCGTCCACGCCGGCGTCGCGGGCCTGCTGCTCGGCGATGTGCGTCAGCACCCGACGGCGCTCGGCGTCGGACATCGAGGCCCAGTCGCGCGCGACCTCGGGGTCGGCGACGTACTCCGGGCCGTCGTCGCTGAAGGACCCCTGCGGACGGGCGGCCACGAGCGCCGAGTCGACGGCGTAGGCCTGGTCGAGGGCGTCGCCCACCCGCGCCGCCAGGGCGGACACCGCGCTCTGGCGGATCGCAAGGTGCTCGCGCGCCTCGAACTGGTTGTCGAAGGTGCGCCGCGGCCCGACGTCGCTGACGGTGCCGGCGGCGTCGACGGCCAGGTCCTGCGCCGCCGCGTCGCTGAGGATGTCCTGCACGGCCTGCTCGATCCGGGTGACCTGGCCGATCTGGGCGTAGACCTCGCGCTCGAAGCGGGCCAGGCCGTCGATGTGCCTCGTCATCTGGGCCACGAGCCCCACCTGCCGGGTCAGGGCGGACAACCGCGCGAGGCCCGTCCAGCCGGCGGGGACCGCGTCGGACTCCACGGCGTCGCGGGCCTTCTCCAGGGACAGGATGTCGACGCGGAGCGCGTCGCTCGCCGCCCTCACGCCCGCGGCGCGCCAGGACCTCAGGTCGCCGAAGGTGATCATCACCTGCCTCCCACGAAGCTGCGCAGCCACTCCTGGAACGCCTGGGCCTTCGCGTCGGCGGCCTCCGCGTCGGTGGCTGCCGCCTCGAGTCCGTCGGCGAAGTCGTCGACCGACGACGCCCATCCGTCGATGCCCTCGTCCCACGCGGTGGCGAACTTCGGCATCACGCTCGCGGTGCTGCTGCCGGGGAGCGCACCCCCGAGCGTTGCGACGGCGTCCGAGGCGTCCGCCGCCCGGGCGTCCTTGGCCGCGGAGCGGAGGTCGCTCGCGGTGCTCCGGAGCTCGGCGGGCTCCACCTGGTAGGTCGACATGGAGAGTGGATGCCCCGCCGCGCCGCGCGCCAAACCGCGGCGACCAGCGCCTGTGGACGACTCAGGAGACCCAGGGAGGCGTCCAGCCGTCGGGCGGGTCCTCGCCGACGCGCCGGTCGACGGCCTCGCGCAGCAGGTCGGCGTGGCCGGTGTGCCGGGCGTACTCCTCCAGCAGGTCGAGGAGCAGGCGGCGCAGGCGCGGGTGGTGGCCGTCCCCGTCGTCGACGTGGGCGAGGAGGTCCAGGCCGCCCTCGGCGAGGGCCGCCTCGATCCGGGCGGTGTTGCGCACGACCGCGTCGTCGTAGGCGGCGTACGTCTCGGCGGCGCCCAGCCGGTCGGTGGTGAACTCCCAGTCGTCGGTGCCGTCGTGGCCGAGCGAGCGCCACGGCTCGTCGAGCACCTCGCCGCGGAGCTTGGTCGTCAGGTAGTAGTCCTCGGCCATCGCCAGGTGGAGCAGCAGGCCGCCGAGGGAGAGCGCGGACGACGGCAGTCGATGCCGCAGGCCCGCCTCGTCGAGACCGTCGGCCTTCCACCGCAGCGTCGCGCGCTGACGGGCGAGCGCGCCGACCACGTGCTCGGCCTCGGTGCCGTCGATCGGCGGCTCCCACGGCGGCGGGACCCAGGTGTCGTGCTCGTCGTCCTCGGTGCTCATGCCGGGACCGTAGACCCGGTTGCGGACGTTCCGCGACCGGTTCACCGGGCACGGGGTGTGGACACCGATGCGCGCCTCGCGCCATGGTGTGCGGATGCGACGACTCGGCGTCACCCTCACCTCAGCCCTCACCTCAGCCCTCACCTCAGCGCTGGCCCTCGCGCTCGCCCTCCCGGCGACCGCGGCGCCGCCCGGCGCTTCCCCCGGCGCTTCCCCCGACGCCAGGCCCGGTGGGCCCGACCCGTTCCGCGACGGGTGGTCCGAGACCGTGGTCGACGCCGACCAGAACCTCCGCGGCCTGGCCGCCGTGAGCCGCAGCGAGGCGTGGGTGACGGGCGAGAGCCTGACCGACGGTGGGCCCGCCCGGGTCTTCCGCACGACCGACCGCGGCCGGACGTGGGTCGACGTGAGCCCCGAGCTCACCGAGGACCTGTCGTTCCGCGACGTCGAGGTCCACGGTCGCGTGGCCCACGTCCTGGCGATCGGTCCCGGCGAGGCCTCGCGGATCTACCGCTCCACCGACGGCGGTGCCAGCTGGACCGAGGCGTTCCGCAACACCGACGAGGATGCGTTCTACGACTGCATGGCCTTCTACGGCGGGGGCAAGCGCGGCCTGGCCGTCAGCGACCCCGTCGACGGCAAGCTCCGCATGCTGTCCACGGCGGACCGCGGCCGGAGCTGGTCGGTGCTGCCCAGCAGGGGCATGCCGGCCTCGGACGGCGAGTTCGGCTTCGCCGCCAGCGGCGACTGCCTGGTCACCGCCGGCCGGTCGGCGTTCCTGATCACCGGCGGCAAGCGCTCGCGCGTGCTGCGCTCCGACGACCGTGGACTGACCTGGACCGCCACCCCCTCCGGCATCCCGGCCGGTGAGGCCGCCGGCGGGTTCGCCGGCGACTTCGCCTCGCCCCGCCACGGCATCGCGGTCGGTGGCGACTTCGCCGACGCCGACGACACCGAGGACACGACGGCCTTCACCCGCGACGGTCGCACGTGGACCGTCGGCGCCGACCTGAGGCACGTCGGCGAGGACGTGTCCTTCCTGCGCGGCACCCGCTACGCCGTCGCCACCGGCGACTACGGCGGCTCGGCCGGATCGAGCATCACCTCCGACGGCGGGGCCACGTGGAAGCGCGTCAGCACGCTGGGCTACCACGCCATCGAGTGCGTCGCGACGGTGTGCTGGGCGGCAGGGTCGAAGGGCCGCGTCGGGCGCGGCTGAGTCGCGTACGCCGTCTCGCTAGGGTCGAGGGATGGCCGACCTCTCCCGCGTCCCGACCGCCCCCCTGCTCGCCGCCGGCCTCGTCGGTGGTTTCACGCTCGCCCAGCGCACCGGCGTACGACCCCTCGGCGGGGCCGCGATGCTCGGCGCCAACGTGCTCGCCGCGCGCCAGTGGTACGCCGTCGGCGGCGCGCCGCTGGTGGCCGGGCTGAGCGCGGCCTACTGGACCGCCATGGGCGTCTCGCACCCGCTCGCGAAGAAGGTCGGCACCTGGCCGTCCGTCCTCGGCGTCACCGCCGCGGCCTCCGGCGCGGCGTGGCTGCTCGCCGACCGTCGCGCCCGCCCCTGACGGTCGCTCCCCCCGCCCGCCCGTGATGGTTCATCAAGGTATGTAGGGCAACCCGCACTTCCCACGGTCCACTCGCCGTGGGAAGTGCGGGTCCAGCGACATACCTTGATGAACCGTCAGTCGTCGGGGAGTGCGGCGAAGGCGGCCTGCATCTCGCGGTACCAGCCGAGCGACCGCTTGGGGTGACGCCAGCGGCCCTTCATCTCCTTGCGGGCCGGCAGGTGGGCCTCGTCGCCCTCCTTCTCGGCCTCCTTGAGGTGCGTGTCCTGCGCGACGATCACGTCGTCGTGGGTCTCGCCGCGGTGGGCGAGGTCGCACGGGCCGCCGAGCTGGCGGCAGGTCATGGTCTTCATGCCGTCCTCCTCCTTCGTGTTGGTGGTGACTCTGCCCGGTCGACGAGCGGGACGCCACGGACGTGACACGCGGCGTCGCGGCGCGGGCCCTCGCGTGCCCTGCGCATGGCCGACCACGCCGGTAGAGTCGACGCCTCGGACAGGGGGCGCGCACATGGCGAGGTCACGCAGCGTCGCGGGCGGGTGGCTGGTCGTCGTCTGCTGCCTCTCGCAGTTCCTGCACACCGTCTACGGCAGCGTCGCCAACATCGCCCTGCCCGACATCTCGCGCGACCTCGGCGCCGGACTGGGCTCCCTGCAGTGGGTGGTGAGCGCCTACGTGCTGAGCCTGGCGAGCCTGTTGGTCTTCGCGGGCAACCTCGCCGACCGCATCGGCCGACGGCGCGTGCTCGTGCTGGGCAACGTGGTGATGGTCGTCGGCTCGATCGTCTGCGCCCTCAGCACCTCGGTGCCATCGCTCGTCGTCGGGCGGGTCGTCCAGGGTGTCGGCAGCGCCCTGATCGCGCCGGCCGGCCTGTCCCTGCTGGCGGCGGCGTTCCCCGAGACCGCCCGGCGCGCCGTCGCGGTGATGTGGTGGACGACGATCGGCACCGCGTCGCTCGCCGCGGGCCCGATCCTCGGCGGTCTGCTCGTCAAGGACCTCGGCTGGACATCGGTCTTCTGGGCCGGGGTGCCGCTGGGGGGGGTCGCGTCAGTCCTCGCGGTCGCGCTCCTGCAGGAGTCGCGTTCCGAGCGCCCGACCCCGTTCGACGGTGTCGGCCAAGTACTGCTGACCCTCCTCCTCGCCGCGGTCGCGTTCACCCTCATCGAAGGGTCGCACCTCGGGTGGACGTCCGCGCCGGTGCTCGCTGCCGCCCTCGTCGCCGTCGCCTCACTGGTCGCCCTCGCGCCCTACGAGCTGCGCCGCTCCGACCCGCTGCTGCCGCTGCACCTGCTGGGCGACCGGCCGTTCGTCACCGCGCTGTCCATGGCGGTGGCGGGCTACCTCGCGCTCGCGGGCCTGCTGTTCGTCAACACGTTCTACCTGCAGTCCGAGCGCGGGCTGGACGCCACGCAGGCCGGTCTCATGACGATCCCGCTGGCCGCGGGCGCCACCGCCTCGGCCCTCCTGGCGGCGCGCCTCGTGGCCGGCGGCCACTCCCGTGCGGCACTGGTCGCCAGCGGCGTGCTCATCGCCCTCGGCGCCGGAGGTCTGTGGACGACCGAGTCGGCGGCGCTGTGGACGGTCGTCGTCCCCTACTTCGTCTTCGGTCTCGGGTTCGGCCTCATCGCCGATCCCGTCAGCGTCACCGCGCTCTCCGAGCTGCCGACCGCGGAGGCGGGGCTGGCGTCCAGCCTCATCTCCACCTCCAAGCAGACCGGCCAGCTGATCGGCATCGCCGGCGTCGGCTCGATCCTCGCCATACCGCAGACGTCGTCGGACGCACTGGCGTTCGACCACATGGGCGGGTGGGTGTGGGCGGTGCTGCTGGTCGCCGGGGTGCTCATCGCCGGGCTCGCGCTCAGCACGCCTCGCGAGCGGATCGCCGTGCCCCACAAGCCGCCCGTCCACCACTGACCGCCTCCACCGGGCCGTCCGCGCCACGGCGCTCGTCACGACCTCGCTGCGTCGCCCTCGCGCCGCACGACCTGCTCCAGCACGGCAGGATCGGCGCGGAAGGTGATCGCCCGGACCCGGCCGTCGGCCACCTCGAAGTCGAAGACGACGGCAGCCGCCCCGCGGTGGAACCACGCCGAGGCGGGACGGTCGCCGACGAAGACGGCCAGGGCCGCCTGGGCGCTGCCGTTGAAGAAGGTCGCCACCTCGTCGCGGCCCTCGATGGACGCGGGCGTGCCCATCAGGACGGCCGCCTCGTCGGCACCGACCACCGCGTCGGGCGCGAGCAGCCGCAGCAGCCGCTGGAAGTCGCCGCCCCGGGCCGCGGCCATGAACGCGTCGACCACCTCCCAGTCGGCCAGCGCGTCCTCCGGGGCGGGTTGGGACACCTTGGCGCGGGCCCGCGAGGCGAGCTTGCGGGCCGAGACCTCGGTGGTGTCGAGGACGGCGCCGATGGTCGCGAAGTCGAACCCGAAGCTGTCGTGCAGCACGAACGCGACCCGCTCGCGCGGCGACAACCGGTCGATCACCGCCTGGAGGGCGATCCCGACGGTGTCGGCGAGCGCGACGTCGTCCGCCGGGTCGGGCGGGGCCTCGACCCAGAGCTCGCCCGTCGCGTCGTCGAGCACGGGGTCCTCCACGGGGACGGGCGTACGCGCGCGGAGCCGGTCGAGGCACAGCCGGGTGGTGACGGTGGTGAGCCAGGCGGCCAGGTTGTCGATCTCGGTGCCGTCGCGGTCCGCGGCGCGCTCGAGCCGCAGCCAGGCCTGCTGGACGACGTCCTCGCCCTCGGCGTGGTCGCCGAGCACCCGCGCGGCGAGCACGAGCAGCCGTGGCCGCTCGGCCTCGAAGGCCTCCGTCCGGTCCATGGGTCCACCTTTGCGCGTGCACGACGTCTCGACCAGTCGACGCACCAGCGGCCGCGGACGTGACACCCGCGCGACCGGCCGCCTTGCACACTGGAGGACATGCAGGCTCTCCGGCTCCGGGCCGCGGCCCCGATGGCGACCGTCGTCGCGCTCCTGGTGCTGCTCACCGGCTGCAACGGCGGCGGCGCGGATGGCGACGCGGGCGGCGGCGAGGCGCCGAGATCCAGCGGCACGCCGTCCGCCGAGCCCACCGAGGAACGCACCCAGGACCCGTCCGAGGAGCCCACCGCGCAGCCGTCCGAGCAGCCGTCCGAGGAGCCCAGCGAGGAGCTCGCGCCGGCCCATCCCATCTCGATGGCCGCCCTGTCGCGGGCCGAGCTGACCGGTGGCGGGCTCCGGCTCGGCGCCGTGCGCGAGCAGACGGCCGCCTACACGTCGTACGACGTCACCTTCGCCTCCACGACGGCGGGCGAGGGCACGCGGCCGCTGCGGATCAGCGGGGTGCTCAACGTGCCGCGCGGGCGCGGGCCGTTCCCGGCGGTCGTGCTGGCCCACGGCTACATCGACCCCGCCTACTACGTCCGCGGCCAGGGCATGACCCGCGAACGCGGCTTCCTGGCCCAGCGCGGCTACGTCGCGCTGCACGTCGACTACCGCAACCACGCCGAGTCGAGCGACGACCCGCGCATCGAGACGGCCGTGCGGCTCGGCTACGCCGCGGACGCGATCGCCGCCCTGCACGCGCTGCGGGAGTCGCGTGACGTGCGCGTCGACCGCGACCGGATCGCGCTGTTCGGGCGGTCGATGGGGGGCGGGGTGATGATGCGCGCGCTGGCCGCCGAGCCGGGTCTGTTCGCCGCCGGCGTCGGCTGGGCCTCGGTGTCGAGCCTGGAGGCCGACAACTTCGCGCAGTTCCAGCGTCCCGACGCGCCGCTCGCCCAGCTCGCGGCCGGCTTCCGCGGCCGGCACGGCCTGCCGGCCGACGATCCGGAGTTCTGGCGCGGCATCTCGGCGCGACCCCGCTTCGGCGACGTCACCGAGCCGGTGCTGATGGTGCACGGACGCCTCGACGACACCTGCCCGCCCGCGTGGGCGCGAGCCACCCAGCGCGCCATGACGCGGGCCGGGGTCGACGCGACCCTCGAGTGGTACGACGACGGGCACGCGTTCGGCCCGGCGTTCATCGCTGCGATGGATCGCACGGTGCGCTTCCTCGACGCCCGGATGCCGGCCTGACGGAGCCGTCGACCACCTCCCGGCGTCCCACCACCATGCGCTCTCGGACCGTCGCCCTCCTCGCCCTCCTGCTCACGGTGTCCGTCTCGGGGTGCGGCGATCGCGAGCCGGGCGACTCCGACCCGACCACGAAGCCGACCGCCACCGAGCCCAGCACCGAGCCCAGCACCGAGCCCAGTTCCGATCCCAGCTCGGAGCCCACTGGGGCGCCGACCACCGGCAGCACCACCCCGCCGAGCGAGGCCCTGCAGAAGGTGCGGGTGGTCGGCGAGGTCGTGCTGATCGGCGACTGCCTCGCGGTGCGCGACGACCACGCGATCACGTGGACGATCACCGGCGGTCCGGCCGCCGACCTGGTGCCCGGCGACCGGGTCGCGGTGACGGGTGCGCCCGACCTGGCGGCGACCGGGTGCGCCGGGTCGGTCGTCCGGGCGTCGGCGGTCCGGGTCCTGGGTTGACGCACCGGGTGACGCAGCGAGGGCCGGGAGCCATGCGGCTCCCGGCCCTCGCTGCGACCTGGTCGTCAGGCCGACGGCGTCGGCCCGACGGGGATCAGCGCACGCGGATCCGCATGCTGGTGCCGCTCTGGGAGAGCACCTGGATCTTCACGCCCACTCCGGCCACCTTCACGCCGACCCGGGGCAGGCCCGCGGCCGCGTACGGCGCGAAGTAGCGGTTGGGGTCGCTGTCGTCGAAGAGCGGGTTGGCCGCTCGTCCACGGATGTAGCTGCGCCGACCGTTGGCCGTCAGGTAGAAGGAGTCGGACGTCTGCAGGCTGAACGGCGCGTCGTAGGTCTGGATGCGTCCGCGCCACGCGGCCCCCTGGAGGTTGTAGTGCGGCTCCGGGTTGGCGTCGACAGGCAGCACCAGGCCACTGCCGGGGTGCTGGCTGGTGTTGTTGTCGGTGTAGGACGAGTCCCAGTAGTTGACCAACAGGCCGTCCTGGTAGGGGAACTTCTCCACGAAGTCGGGCCGGTCGGCGAAGCTGAAGTTGTAGGGACCGGTCTGGAGGTACTTGTCGTAGGAGACGTACTGGCGGTTGCTGGCCAGGTAGAACTGGTCGTAGGCGGTGTTGTAGCTGGCTCCCACCGAGGAGAAGCCGGCCAGGGCCCACCCGTTGGGCGAGGTCTCGGCGCCGTCGGCGAGCACGGTCGTGGTGCCGTTGGTCACCTTGATGTCGTCGACCAGCAGACCGGACCAGCCGAGGGCGGGGTCCTGTCCCTCGACGGCACCGTCGGTGGCGTAGCGGGCGCGGAACCCGATCGTCGTGCCGGCGTAGGCCGACAGGTCGAACGTGGCCGTGACGTAGCCGTTGCTGACCCCGTCGATGCCCGGCTCCTTGACCGGGTCGTTGTCGGGGTTGGCGTCACCGTCGGTGTCCGGGTCGATCGACGCTGTGTCGAGCGCCGTCCAGGTGCCGCTGCCCGCGGGGGACTCGACCTCGAACCAGGCGTAGTCGTAGTCCTCCTCGATGTTCCACGCGGCCTTCAGCGACAGGGACGTCGTGCCGGCCGGGACGGCCAGGTCGGCGCGGGACATCGACGAGCGGTAGTTGTTGCCGCGACCGCTGTACCACTGCTTGGCGCCCTCGGTCGGGGTGAGCAGCGCGGTCGGGATCTGCTTGTCGGGGAGCACGACCGCGACGCCCTGGGCCTTCGCGGAGTTGTACTCGTGGGGGCCGAGGTCGATCGTGCGGTCCTGGCCCGCGACCACGGTCTCGTAGTCGAGCCAGCCCAGCTGCAGCTTGTCCCACACGCCGAGGTCGGCGGTGCGGGTGCCGATGCCCTGGTCGCCCGCGGCCGACACGCGGCTCTGGGCCATCAGGGTCCACCAGCTGACGGGGTTGTCGCCCGAGGCGGCCGTGTCGTAGTGGTCGGGCAGGCCGAGGTCGTGGCCGTACTCGTGCGCGACGACGGACAGGCCGCCGTTCTCCGGCTGCACGGTGTAGTCGGCCACCCAGATGCCGGTGTTGCCGATCTGCGTGCCGCCGTCGGGGTTGGCGACGCCGCCGGGGGTCGGGCCCTGGCCGGTGTTCTGGAAGGCCTTCCAGCGGTGGCTCCAGATCGCGTCCTCGCCGTAGAGCGGGTCGCCGTCGGCCTGGTCGCCGCCGGCGTGGATGATCTGGAAGCGGTCGATGTAGCCGTCGGGCTCGTCGAAGTTGCCGTCGCCGTCGAAGTCGTTGCGGTCACGGATGTCGTACTGCGACACCGTGCGCTTGATCTGGGCGTCGGTCCTGCCGGCGGCCTTCTGGTCGGCGACCCAGGCGTTCATGCCGTCGGAGACGAGGTTCCAGACGTTGGTGCAGTTGGTGCCGCCGCAGGGGTAGCCGTTGCTGCGGCCGTAGCGCGCCTGGTTGTAGGGCACCGTCGTGACGTCGGTGACCATGCCCTCGACGCTGTAGCGGCCCGAGGACTGACGCTCGTAGTAGGTCTTGAGCGACTCGACGCCCTCGCCCTCACCGAAGTAGAGGTCGCGGTAGTAGCGCTTGTTGAAGTTGGGGCGCCACTGGGTGGAGTTGTCGTCGGCTCCCGGCTTGGGGATCTCGTTGAACCCCGGTCCGTCGAAGCGCGTGGGCCCGGCCGTCAGTGGATCGGTGTCACGGTCGGGGAAGTCGGGGTGGCGCTGGGTGCCGTAGTCGACGAGGAACACGAACACCTTGTCGGTGCGCTCGTTGCTCAGCTCGACGTACTGGTCCTGGGTGGCGGCCGCGGCCTTGGCCTTGCGGCCACGGGCGTTGGTGGAACGTGCGGCGGCCGGCTCCGTGCCGACCTTGAGCACGCTGTTGCCGTTGATGGTCTGCGGCGCGGCCTCGCCGCTCAGCACGTCGGCCCAGGCCTGCTGCCGGAGCGCCTCCTGCTTCTCCGCTGCCGGGTTGGGCAGGACGTGCTCGGCGGTGGCCGCACGCGCCTCATCGGCGCTGCGCTGGTCGTCCGCCGGGGCGGCGTACGAGGGAGCGAGGCTCAGTGCCCCGGCCCCGGTGATCAGGGCCAGGGACAGCCCAAGGGTCGTGGATCTCACGAGACTTCCTTTCCGAGAGGCAGGAAGGCGGGCGGGATCGGCCACGACAACTCCCTGCCCTGCGGACACTAAGCGCGGAGGCGGGGTCTTGAACAGGGCCAACCTTGGGGAAACTGACCGATCGGTCAGTGCATGGGGGGCGCCTCGAGCTCCTGGGGAGGCGCCGAGGCGTAGGCGTCCGAGAGGCGTCGGTAGGGCGCGGAGGCCAGCGCGGCGAGCACGGTGACGAACATGATCGCGCCGGCGATCAGGAACACCAGCGCGATCCCACGCGCGTCGCCGTCGCCGAGCAGCCACCGCCAGGTGTCGCGGCCCTCCGGCGACTCCATGTAGGGGATGAGGGCGAACTCGGCGACCGGACCGATGAGGAACGCCGAGATCGGGCTGGCGGCCAGCTCGACGCTCTGGGCGAACCCGAACACCCGTCCCTGGGTGCGGAACGGGACGACGCGCTGGAGGATCGTCTGCTCGGCCGACTCGGCGGCCGGGATGATGCACATGAACACGAAGAGGCCCACGACGTAGAGCCACGCCGACTCCCGCAGCGTGAACGTCATCCCGAGGACGGCGACGGCGACGTTGACCAGCAGCAGGGTGCGCACGGGGTTGGCGCCGAGACCGAAGCGGGCGACCAGACCGCCGCCGACGACGAATCCGATGCCCGTGACCCCGAGCACGACGCCCCAGGCCTCCACGCTGAACAGCGTGAGGCCGTAGGGGTCCATCAGCGCGATGTAGACGCCGTTGACGAGGTTGTTGAACGTCGAGAAGAGGATCAGCGCGACCAGTCCGGGCACGGCTCGGATGGCGGCGACCGCGCCGCGCACGTCGAAGCGGGAGGCACCCGCCTCGGGCACCGGGTCGAGCTCGGGGATCGGGATCGGCAGCAGGTGGAGCAGCGAGGCCGCGGTGAGCGCGATCGCGACGGCGAGCGTCCAGCCCATGCCGAGCAGGCCGACGCTGAGCCCGCTGAAGACGCTGGTGATCATGAACGCGACGCCCTGGACGGTGCCCACCAGGCCGTTGGCCTTGTCGCGGCCGTCCTCGGGGACGAGGAGCGTCACGGTGGTGGAGAGGGCGATGTTGCGCAGGCTCTCCACGACGCCGCCGACCAGCACGACGGCGGCGAACAGCCAGAACCACGCGCTGCCCCAGTCGGCCAGGCGCTCCTCGCCCAGCAGCACCCACAGCCCGCCCGACGCCGCGTAGGCGACGAGCGTGACCGTCGAGGAGGCGACCATCACCCGCTTCTTGCGGTGGTGGTCGACCAGGGTGCCGAAGTAGGTGCCGCAGACGGCGGTGAACAGCATGTAGCCGCCGCCGATGATCGCGGTGGCCATGACCGAGCGCGTCTCGAGGTAGGCCCAGAACGTGAGGGCGAACCAGAGATAGCTCGAGGTGACGTTGGCGACCAGCGTGTTGACGAGCACGTGGCGGAACGTGCGCAGGGTCTCCTGGCCGCGGGTCACCCCCGGCGGGAGATGTGCCTCGACGAGCGGGGCCGCGGGGGCCGCCGGCACCGGGTCGAGGTCGTCCTTGGACACACCGCGACCCTAGGCGCCCCCACCGACACCGCGCCTCCGACTTCCGGCCCCGCTCTCCGGGCGGGGAGCCGCCCGGACGCGACGACGGCCCGGACCCCGCAGAGGGGTCCGGGCCGTCGCAGGCGGGTCAGCGCAGGTCGAAGCGGTCCAGCTCCATGACCTTGGCCCAGGCCGCGGCGAAGTCGGCCACGAACTTCTCGCGGGCGTCGTCGCTCGCGTAGACCTCGGCCAGCGCCCGCAGCTGCGAGTTGGAGCCGAAGATCAGGTCGACCGCGGTGGCGGTCCACTTCAGCTCGCCGGTCGCGGCGTCGCGGATGTCGTAGACGCCCTCCTCGGACTCCGAGGCCTTCCACTGCGCGCCGGGGGCGAGCAGGTTGGCGAAGAAGTCGTTGGTGAGCACGCCCGGGCGGTCGGTGAGGACGCCGTGCTGGACGCCGCCGACGTTGTTGCCCAGGGCCCGCAGGCCGCCGACGAGCACGGTCATCTCGGGCGCCGTGAGGTCGAGCATGTAGGCGCGGTCGACCAGGAGCGTCTCGGGCCGCAGCTTGGCGCCGGGACGCACGTAGTTGCGGAACCCGTCGGCGCGCGGCTCGAGCACCCGGAAGGAGTCGACGTCGGTCTGCTCCTGGGTCGCGTCGGTGCGACCGGCGTGGAACGGCACCGTGACCTCGACGCCCGCGTCGCGGGCGGCCTTCTCGACCGCGGCGTTGCCCGCGAGCACGATCAGGTCGGCGAGCGAGACCTGCGCCCCGCCCTTGGCGTTGAAGTCGGACCGGATGGACTCGAGCGTGTCGAGCACGCGGGAGAGCTGCTCGGGCTGGTTGATCTCCCAGGTGCGCTGCGGCTCGAGGCGGATGCGGGCGCCGTTGGCGCCGCCGCGCTTGTCGGTGAAGCGGAAGCTCGCGGCCGAGGCCCACGCGGTCGAGACCAGCTCGGAGACCGAGAGGCCGGAGTCGAGCACGGCGGCCTTGAGGGTCTCGATGTCGGCGTCGCCGACGAGCTCGCCCTCGACCGGCGGGACCGGGTCCTGCCAGAGCTGCGCCTCGGGCACCCAGGGGCCGAGGAAGCGGCTGACCGGGCCCATG
Source organism: Nocardioides sp. zg-1228 (assembly GCF_017086465.1). Lineage (NCBI taxonomy): Bacteria > Bacillati > Actinomycetota > Actinomycetes > Propionibacteriales > Nocardioidaceae > Nocardioides > Nocardioides sp. zg-1228. Next base: position 3,982,574 of record NZ_CP070961.1, read on the forward strand.
TCGCGGTGGAGCAGCTTGTACCAGGCCTTGGCGAAGGCCAGGCGGAACTCCTCGGGGTTGTCCTTGAAGCGACGCGAGATCTTGTCGTACTCGGGGTCCATGCGCAGCGCCAGGTCGGAGGTGAGCATGCGGGGCTCGCGACGCGGGTCGCCCTCGTGGGCACCCGGCACCATGTCGGCGCCGGCGCCGTTCTTCGGGCGCCACTGGTGGGCGCCCGACGGGGACTCCATCAGCTCCCAGTCGTAGGCGTAGAGGATGTGGAAGAACTCGTTGTCCCACCGGGTCGGGTGGTAGGTCCAGGTGACCTCGAGGCCGGAGGTGATCGTGTCGCCGGCCTTGCCGCTGCCGAACTCGCTCTTCCAGCCCAGGCCCTGCTGCTCGAGCGGCGCGCCCTCGGGCTCGGGGCCCACGAGGGAGGCGTCGCCGGCGCCGTGGGTCTTGCCGAACGTGTGGCCGCCGGCGATCAGCGCGACGGTCTCCTCGTCGTTCATCGCCATCCGCGCGAACGTGGTGCGGATGTCGCGCGCGGACGCGATCGGGTCGGGGTTGCCGTTGGGGCCCTCGGGGTTGACGTAGATCAGGCCCATCTGGACCGCGCCGAGGACCTCGTCGAGCTCGCGCTCGCCGGAGTAGCGCTCGTCGCCGAGCCAGGTGTCCTCGGGGCCCCAGAAGATCTCCTCCGGCTCCCAGACGTCCTCGCGGCCGAAGGCGAAGCCGAAGTTCTCGAAGCCCATGTCCTCCATGGCGACCGTGCCGGCCAGGACGATCAGGTCGGCCCAGGAGATCTTCTGGCCGTACTTCTGCTTGACCGGCCACAGCAGGCGCCGCGCCTTGTCGAGGTTGGCGTTGTCGGGCCAGGAGTTGAGCGGGGCGAAGCGCTGGCCGCCGTCGCCCGCGCCCCCGCGGCCGTCGTAGATGCGGTAGGTGCCGGCGGCGTGCCAGCTCATCCGCACGAACAGGCCGCCGTAGTGGCCGAAGTCGGCGGGCCACCAGTCCTGCGAGGAGTGCATCAGCTCGACCAGGTCGGCCTTGAGCGCCTCGACGTCGAGCTTCTCGAACTCGCTCTTGTAGTCGAAGTCGGCGCCGAGCGGGTTGCCCTTCGGCGAGCGCGCGTGCAGGACCGAGAGGTCGAGCATGTCGGGCCACCAGTCCTGGAGGCTGTGGGGACGGCCGCCGGTCTTGGGCTGCGGCGAGTCGATCGCCGGGTTCTCGCTCTCGCTGCCCTGGGCGGTGGCGGAGTCGTGCATGACCGGACACCCGGCCTCGGCCTTCCGGTCGACCCCCTGGGGGCTCTCGGGGGTGGTGTCCTGGCTGTCGGTCATGGTGAAACCTTTCGAGAGGGGATCGGTGCGTGGCGTGGGGTGGGACGGGGGATGCGGCGGGGAGGCGTCAGGTGACGACGGCCCGGTCGGTGGAGCAGTCGGCGCACAGGCCCCAGTAGGTGACCTCGGCCTCGTCGACGACGAAGCCGCCGGTGCCGGAGGCGTCGAGGCAGGGGCGGGCACCGATCGCGCAGTCGACGTCGGCGACGACGCCGCACGAGCGGCACACGGCGTGGTGGTGGTTGTCGCCGACGCGCAGCTCGTAGCGCGCGGTGGAGCCGGCCGGCTGGATGCGGCGCACCAGCCCGGAGTCGGCGAGCGCGCCGAGGACGTCGTAGACCGCTTGGTGGGAGACGGTCGGCTCCTCGGTGCGCACGGCGGCGAGCAGGTTGCCGGTGTCGGCGTGCGGGTGACGGCGTACGGCGCGGAGCACGGCCAGACGCGGCCGGGTGACCCGGAGGTCAGCACTGCGCAGGAGGTGCTCGAAGTCGACGTCGTCCATCGCGCCCACCCTGCCCCGTTTTCTTGAACGAGTCAAGTTTGTGGCGACGCCTCAGTCGCGCGGGGGCGGGCCGGCCCACTCGCGGGCCAGGAGCGACCAGACCTCGAGGTCCTGGCGCTGGTCGCGGACCCAGAACGCCTCGCGCAGGGTGCCCTCGTGGGTGAATCCGAGCCGCTGCGCCACCCGCCGGCTGGCGTGGTTGCCCGGGGCGCAGCGCCACTCGACGCGGTGCATCCCCCGCTCGGTGAAGGCCCAGTCGAGCATCGCGGCGACCGCCCGGGTGACGATGCCCCGCCCGCGCGCCGGCGAGGCGAGGAAGACGCCCGCCTCGGCCGTGCGGGAGCGGGCGTTGATGCTCGGGAACAGCGTGCCGCCGACGAGCTCGTCCCCGACCCAGATGCCGAGGAGACGCCGGGTGCCCTCCCCGCGGGCCTTGGCGAAGCCCTCGATGAACCCGCGGGCGGCGTCGACGTCCTCGAAGCCCTCCCACGGCAGCCACTCGTAGAAGTCGGCGCCGTGCGCGCGGAACAGGCCGGCGAGCTGCTCGGCGTGCCAGGGCTCGAGGTCACACAGGCGGGCGTCGTCGATCTGCAGGCTCAGCACGCGCGCCACCCTAGGGCCGCCCGGCGACGCCTCGCGCGCGCCGGGCCGGCCCGCGCAGGTCAGCTCGCGTCGAGGCGCGCGAGCTCGTCGGCGGTGAGCTCGATGTCTGCCGCGGCGGCGGAGTCGACGATCGAGGCGGGCCGCTTGGCTCCGGGGATGGGGATCACGACCGGCGACTGGGCGAGCTCCCAGGCCAGCGCGACCTGCTGCGCGCTGATGCCGCGCTCGCGGGCGACCTCGGCGAAGGCGGGGTGCTTGTCGGCGAGCTCCTTGGCGTCGGACAGCCCGCCCAGCGGGCTCCACGGGAGGAAGGCCAGGCCGAGCTCGTCGCAGACGTCGATCTCGGGCCGGCTGGAGCGGAACTTGGGGCTGAACTGGTTCTGCACGCTCACCAGCGCGTCACCCAGCACGGCGTGGGCGTCGCGGATCTGCTGCGGGTCGGCGTTGGAGAGGCCGATGTGCGCGACCTTGCCGCTGTCGGCGATCTCCTTGAGCGTGCCGATGACCTCCTCGTAGGGGACCTTCGGGTCGGGGCGGTGGTGCTGCCACAGCGCGATCTGCTCCACGCCGAGGCGCTGCAGGCTGGCGTCGACAGCCTCGCGGAGGTGGGTCGCGGAGCTGTCGGTGTCCCAGCCGCCGCCGTCGGTGCGGACGTGGCCGCCCTTGGTGGCGAGGAGGACGCGGTCACGTACGCCGAGCTCGTCGAGGATCGAGGCGATCAGGCGCTCGTTCTCACCCTGGGCGTCCGCACCCAGCTCGTCGCCGGGCCCGTAGGCGTCGGCGCTGTCGAAGAGGGTGACACCGGCGTCGAGGGCCGCCGAGACGGTGTCGAGCAGCTGCTGGCGCGGCTGCGTGCCGGTCTGGTCGAAGGTCATCAGGCCGAGGCCGACGGCGCCGACCTGCTGGTTGCCGAGAGTGCGCGTCTTCATGTCCCGACCCTACGGTCGACCGCCTGAGCCGCCGGGTGAGCCGCTGGGTGAGCCGCTGGGTGAGCCGCCGGGGCCCGAGCGCCTCGAGGAGCTCGAGGAGCTCGAGGAGCTCGAGGGGCCGCAGCGGGGCGCGGCGGCGCGGTAGTGAGGGACGGTCTACGCACGCTCCCTCGCCACGCCCCTGGGCCGGGACCTCGGCCTGCTGCCGGAGGCCAGGGGCCGACGCCCGTCAGGCCGAGGCCGCGCGGGCCGGCGTGCGCAGGGTGCGTGCGACGACCGGGACGACGACCGCGGCGGCGAGCAGGTGCAGCACGACGAGCGTCACCGCGGTGGCGGCGTCGGCGGCCGCCACGAACGGCGCGATGAGCGACAACGCGGTCAGCGCGGTCGTCGTACGCAGCCACCACGCCACCGGGCGGGTGCTCCACCGCGACAGTGCCGCCGCGATCGGCACCCCGGCGGCAGCGAGGACCAGGGTGACGAAGGCGATGCCCGAGACCGGGATCGCCTCGCCCCCGTCGACCTCGAGGGTGACGCCCGCGCCGCGGGCGGCGGCGGCGACTGCGGCGTTGACGGCCGCGGCCGCGGCGGCCGCCCCGAGCCCGACCAGGGCGGTCCGGGCGAGCCCGCTCACCGCTGCACTCCCTCGCCGGGGAGCCGGTCGGGCAGGCCGAGGGAGGCGAAGCGGTCGGCGTCGAAGATGGTCACCTCGGTCACCGCCCCGCCGGAGATGCGGAGCACGTCGAGGGTCAGCGGGAGATGGGCCGCCTCCTGCTCGTTCCACAGGTAGTGGGCGACGGCCGGCTGCCGGTTGACCGCGGTCGGCAGCGCGCGGAAGCCGCTCATCTGCGGGTAGCCCTGGGCGACCCAGTCCGCCACGACCGCCTCGCGACCCACCAGCAGCCCCTGCGAGGGCGGCATCGCGAACCGGACGTCGTCGCGCAGCATCGTGGCGAGCGCGTCGATGTCGGTGGCGATGCTGGCCTCGGTGAAGCGTCGGACCAGGTCGCGCGTCGCGGTGTCGTCGTCCTCGCCGGTCCAGTCCTGGCGCTCGGCCGGCAGGTGCTGCCGCATGCCCGCGCGGGCACGCTGGAGGGCGCTGTTGACGGAGTTGACCGAGTCGCCGAGCAGCTCGGCGACCTCCTTGGCGGGCCAGCCGAGCACGTCACGGAGGATCAGCACGGCCCGCGGACGCGGAGCCAGGTGCTGCACCGCGACGAGGTAGGCGAGCTCGATGGTCTCCCGGGCGACGGCCAGCGCCTCGGGCTCGTCGGCGCCGTCGGCGCTCAGCTCGTCGAGCAGCCGGTCGGGGTAGGGCTGCAGCCACGGCACCTCGCCCCCGGAGGCCGGCTCGGGGCGGCGCCGGGCGAGCAGGTCGAGGCACACGTTGGTGGCGATCCGGTAGAGCCAGGCCCGCACCGGGGAGCGCCCCTCGTAGGTCGCCCGGGCGCGCCAGGCCCGGAGGTAGGCCTCCTGCACGGCGTCCTCGGCGTCCTGGAACGACCCGAGCATCCGGTAGCAGTGCACGTGGAGCTCGCGGCGGTGCCGCTCGGCGAGCGCCGCGAACTCCGTCTGGTCCATGGCCTGCCACGCGTCCATGTCGACCTCCTGGGTGATCGTCTCGAGCGTCATCGTCCAACCTTTCGTCCATCGTTGCCTGACACCCGTGTGACCGCTGCCGGACCCGGAACTCATCACCCGGCACACGACGGCCGCTCCGGGCGCGCCGTCCCACGATGCGGGAGGGGGGAGGACACCCCCCTCGGGGTGCACCCTTTCGGGGGCGACCTGCCTTACGTTTCGGACTTCCACCCCCCGTGAGATCAGAGGCTGCATGTCCCGTCCGCTCCGCTACCTGTCCCTGCTCGTCTCCGTCGCCCTCGCCCTCGTCGGGCTCCAGGCCCTGGCCCTGTCCGGCACCGCCGCCCCACCGCCCGACGACGGCTACTGGACCGCCAGCCAGCAGCGTCCCGGCGGTGACCGCGGCGACGCCGAACGCCGCGTCGAGCCCACCCGCTACGCCGCCTTCACCCTCGACCGCGACGCCATCAGCGCCGCGCTCGACCGGGCCCCCGCCGAGGACGCCGCCCGCTCCGACAGCACCGGCACCGTGGTGAGCGTTCCGGCTCCCAACGGCGAGCTGGTCGACTTCCGCGTGCACGAGGTCGCCGTCATGGAGGCCGAGCTCGCCGCCCGTCACCCCGAGATCGCGACCTACGCCGGCCGCGCCGTCGGCGACCCGACCGCGACCATCCGCCTCGACCTCACGCCGATGGGCTTCCACGCCTCGGTGCGCGGCTCCGGTGAGCGTGCCGCCTGGTACGTCGACCCCGCCTGGAACGGCGACGACAGCCTCTACCTCTCCTACCGCCACGGCGACCTTCCCGCGAGCGAGCGGGGACTCGTCGAGCCCGAGCTCGACGACGACCTCGTCAAGAGTCTCGGCGACAAGTCCGCGGGCGAGGCCCCCGGCACCGAGGTCTCGCTGCGGACCTTCCGCCTCGCGCTGGTGACCGACCCGTCCTACGCGACCTACTTCGGCACCGCCAACGTGCTGGCCGAGAAGGTCACCCTGATGAACCGGGTCAACCAGATCTACAACGACGACCTCGCCGTGCGGATGCTGCTGATCAACGACACCGACAAGCTCAACCTCGACACCGCCGCCAAGGCGACCGAGGCCAACGGCCCGTGTGGCTCGGCACCGTGCTTCCCGCCCGCCACGCTCGCCGGCGGCTGCACCGGCGGTCTGCTCAACCGCAACCGCATCGTGCTCGGCCAGCTCGTCGGCGCGTCGGCCTACGACGTGGGCCACATCGCGCTCGGCGTCAACGGGGGCGGCGTCGCCGGCCTGGGCGTCATCGGCGGCGACGGCAAGGCCCGCGGCTGCACCGGCCTCCCCGCCCCCGAGGGCGACTACTTCGCGGTCGACTACGTCGCCCACGAGATCGGCCACCAGTTCGGCGGTCCGCACACCTTCAACGGCACCGAGCTCAACTGCTCCGGCAACCGCGGCGGATCGCCGTACGAGCCGGGCTCGGGCAGCTCGGTCATGGCCTACGCCGGCATCTGCCAGCAGGACAACCTCCAGCCGCACAGCGACCCGTACTTCTCGCAGCGCAGCATCACGGACATGACGACCACCATGACCGCCAACCGCGCGCCGATCAACGAGGTCCAGACGGTGTCCCTGCGCGGCTTCAGCGACGCCGAGTCGTTCACGCTGAGCTTCAACGCCCAGCAGACCCCGCCGATCGTGCGCGGCACCAACTACACCCTCGACGGGATCGACGCCGCCATCGAGGCCGTGACCGGCGTCGGGAGCGTGGAGGTGCGAGGTTTCGGTGACTTGCGGGTGGTTGCGCCCGCGCCCGGCAACGTCCCGACGCTCGACGACACCGGCTTCGAGGTGCGCTTCACCGGTGCCCCGTACGCCGGCACCGACGTCGCCGCGCTCGGCTTCGCGCCGGCCTCCGGTGACGTCACGGGCTTCGTCGGCGAGACCGCCCAGGGCGGCCCGCAGCGCAACGGCGGCTTCACCGTCACGCCGTCGGGCAACCACGCTCCGGAGGTGCAGGCCCCGGTGACGAAGACGATCCCGATCCGGACGCCGTTCGCGCTGACCGGCGAGGCCAGCGACCCCGACGGCGACCCGCTGGTCCACATCTGGGAGCAGAACGACCGCGGCGGCGCCGCCGGCACCGCGCTGGGCAACCAGACCAAGGTCGACGGCCCGCTGTTCCGGATCTTCGGGGTGCACGCCCCGGTGACCCCGGCCGGCGCGCTGCAGATCAACTCCCCCGGCGAGAACCTCGCCACGTCCAGCCCCACGCGGGTGTTCCCGGACATGGCGCAGATCCTGGCCAACAACACCAACGCGATCGACGGCACCTGCCCGGCCATGCCGACCAAGCCGCCGGTGGGCAGCCCGACCCCCGTCCCGCTCCCGACGGTCCCCGTCACCGAGTGCTTCGCGGAGTGGCTGCCGACCGCCGACTACGTGGGTTCCGCCGCGCAGCCCGGCGTCGGGTGGGACGGCAACGCCGAGCCGTCGCTCAACTTCCGCTTCACCGCCCGTGACCTCGCCCCCGAGGGCGGCGGCTACGCCTACAGCGACGTCAAGCTGCTCATCGACAAGACCACCGGCCCGTTCCGCGTGACGTCGAAGAGCGCCGCCAGCGCCGCCGCGGTGGGTGGTCGCACGGAGACCGTCTACTGGACCGCCAACACCGCGGCCCTGTCGCCCAACGTGAGGATCAGCCTCTCGCTCGACGGTGGCAAGACGTTCCCGACGGTGCTCGCCGAGAGCACGCCCAACGACGGCAACGCCCAGGTGACGTGGCCCGACGTGCCCAGCACCACGGCGCGGATCAAGGTCGAGGCGGTGGAGAACTACTTCTTCGACGTCAACGACGCGGACATCACGATCCTGTCCGACAACGTGCCGAGTGATGGTGGCACCACCACCCCGACGCCGACCCCGACCCCGACGCCGACCCCCACCCCCACCACGCCGAGTGCCGACAAGGTCGCGGCGCGGGTCTCGACCAAGATGGTCAAGCCGGTGGAGCTGGGCAGCCGGGTGAAGCTGCGGGTGGCCGTGGCCGCCCACGACGTCACGCCGTCGGGCAAGGTGACGGTGACGGTGAAGGGCGCGGGCCGGTCGAAGGCCTGGACGAAGACGCTCGACGCCGGCGGCCGCGCCATCGTGAAGCTGCCCCGCTTCGCGCGCACCGGCAAGGTCAGGCTCGTCGTGCGCTACCGCGGCGACGACCAGGTCCGGGCCGGCACGAAGACGATCCGGTTCTCGGTGGTCGACCGGGGTCGCGCCAGCTGACGCGATCGTGAGTGACGAGGGGCCGTCGGTGGCGACACCGGCGGCCCCTCGTGCGTCCGGGCTCCGGACGGGGCGCCGTCACGGCACCGGTCACGGCACTGCTCGGGCGAGTCAGCCGGCGGCTGGTGGTCGACGAGCAGCGTGGCCACCGGGCCCTCGATGCCGAGGGCGTCGTCGAAGGTTCACGTCCGGGTCGGCAACGCCGGCAGGAAGGCCGAGGCGCCCGGCTCAGGGGGGAGCCGGAGGTCGAAGTCGTCCCCGCGCGCCCGGCGCGAACGACGCGGCAGGTCGGCGGCATCACCGAGGACGAGCGGCGGCGGCTGGGGCAGGTCCGCGGCGCGCAGGTCGGCGAGCTCGACGACCTCGACCGCCCCACCGAGGTCGCCGAGGGAGTCGAGGACGGCCCCGGCGTGCCGCTCGGGCACGACGACGACCGAGGGGCGCACGGCGGCCATGACGCCCGGCAGGCGAGCGGGGTCCTCGACCACGCAGAGGGCGAACCCGAGGTCGAGCTGCGTGCGCCGCACCACCTGGAGCAGCGCGTCGGCGGCGTCGGCGACGACGAGGGCACTCGACCGGGCCTCCACCAGGCCGTCGCGCAGCCCGGCCACCGGGACGCGGCCCAGGGGCGCCCGCTCCGAGATCATCCGGGGGTCGGCGTCGTCCGGGTCGACGATGTCGTCCGAGCGCTCCACCAGCGTGGGGTCCATCACCAGGCGCTCCGCGCCGAGCTCGAGCAGGCGGTCCCACCCGCGGCCACCGTCGACGGCGAACAGCTCCGCCCGCGGGAGGGTGACCCCGTCGAGGCGCGACAGGTCGTCGGAGTCCTCGGCCACCACGAGGCGTACGTCGGCGTCGCCGAGCTCGCGGGCGAGGTCGCCCGCGGGGGCACCGGGGGCGACGTGCACCACCACGGCGCCGACGACCCGCAGCGCGAGGTCGAGCTCGGGGTGGGCGTGGTCCGCCGGCAGCAGCGACACGACGACCTGGTCCACCCGCAGCCCGCTGCGGACCAGGCCCGCGGCGGCGCGCTCGACCGTCTCGGCCACCTCAGCCCAGGTGCGCGTCGCGCCGGCCCCGGACGTCAGGACGAAGGCGACGTCGTGGGGACGCTCCGTGGCCAGGTGCGCCAGCGAGCGCCACGGGGACCACCGGGCAGGCGCGGTCGCGCGACCCGGCAGCGCCGGGGCGCGTGCGACCGGGATCTGGCCCATCGAGTTCTCCCCACGAGGATCAGCTGACGAGACGTCCACCCTTGCGGCCACCCCGCAGCAGGGTGTCCGTTTTACCCTCGCGTGGGTTGCCGGTGGGCAAGCCGTTGGTCGCTGGTCTGGTCAGCTGGTCAGGTCATGCCAGGTGCGGTGCACGCCTGCTGCCCCCGTCGGATCAGGCGGGATCAGGCGGGATCAGGCGGGCTCAGGCGGGCTCAGGCGGGCTCGGGCGCCTGGCGAGCGACGCCGTACGCGTGGAGAGCGAGGCCGGCGATCACCCAGGCGGCGAGGGTGAGAGCGGCGGTCAGTCCGCCCGCGCCGCCGAAGTAGGCGGCGGAGCGCACGAGGGTGCCGGCGGCGCCGGGCGGGAGGACCTGGCCGATGGTGCCCAGGCCCGCGGGCAGCCAGGCCCCGGTGGTGGCGATGCCGGCGAGCGGGTTGCCGAGGAACATCATGGTCATCGCGCCGATCGTGAAGCCCTTGCCGCCGAAGGCCTGCTGGAGCCCGCTGAGCAGGAACGCCAGTGCTGCGATGCCCAGTGCCATGGCGCCGGCGACGGGCCAGAACGCGGTCTCGATGCTGCCGAACCAGAAGCGCAGGACCCCCGAGACGATCAGGCCGCCCGCGACGGAGAAGCCGAGGACGCCGGCGAGCCGCCACGTCGGGCGGCGGGGGAAGAGCGTGCGGAAGGCGACCGCCGGGACGATGCCGCCGAAGACCAGCGGGAACGCGAGCCCGCCGATGCCGATGCCCGTGGGGTCCGACTCGGGCAGCGCGACGACGTCGCTGGTGCTGACCTCGGCGCCGAGGGCCTGGCCGAGGCTCTGGGCCGTGGCGGTGACGGCGGAGGAGATCGCGGCCGAGCCGGCGCTCGCGACGACGGCGTGGACCTCGCCGCTGCCGACGACGAAGCCGCCGGCCACCTCCCGGTCCCGCACGGCGTCGGCCAGTGCGCGGGCGGAGTCGAAGCGCTCGAGGCGGTAGGCCTCGGGCGCCGTCGCGGCGAGGTCGTGCTCGACCTGCGTGGTCATCGCCGCGGATCCCACCACGCCGACCGGCAGGTCGTGCGCGCCGCTCTTGAGCGAGGGGAGGATGAAGAGCGCGAGGAGGAGCACCAGGAGCGCCCCCAGCCCGGCCGTCATCCCGATGGCGGCCACCAGCGGCGGAGGCGTCCGGCGTGCCGGCGTGCTCGGCCGTGAGCCGTCGTCGTCCACGCCCTCCCCGGTAACGGTGGGTGCGGTGGGGATGGAGACGGGCGTGGGGGTGGTCACGGGGGTCCTCGCGGAGAAGCCGGCCGGAGGCTTTTCCTCCGCTTATGTGGAGAACAATCCTCCGCTTATGCTGGTCGAGTCAAATCACCGACCCGCCCGGCACCAGGAGACCCCCATGCGATCGGACGCAGCCGAGCGGCGCGCCCGGATCATCCGAGCGGCCCGGCACCTCTTCGCGGCCGAGGGCGGCGAGGTCGCCCTGGAGGCCGTCGCCGACGCCGCCGGGGTCGGGATCGCCACGCTCTACCGCAACTTCGCGTCCAGGTCGGCGCTGGCCGACGAGGTGGTCCTCGCGATCCTGCTCGACATGCGCGCGGCCGCGGCCGAGGCCCTGGCCGACCTCGAGACCGACCCGGCGCAGGCGTGGACGCGCTATGTCGGCAGGCTCGCCGACCTCGACCTCGGCGCGGTCTCCGCCGCCCTCACCGAGCACGTGACCCGCGACCTCGCCGCCCCCGTACGAGAGGCCCAGGAGCAGACGCTCGCCGGGGTCGAGGGGGTGCTCGCGGCGGGCCGGCGGGCCGGGCTGGTCCGCGACGACGTGGCAGCGCTGGAGCTGGTGCTCGCCCTGGGGCTCGTCACCCGACCGCTGCCGGAGGCCATCCGGGATGCGGCACCCGACCTGGTCCCCCGACTGCTCGCCACCCTGCTCGCCGGGATGACACCCGGGCCGCGGCCTGCGTGGCTGGAGTCGTGGAGCCCCGAGCCGACCGGGGCGGTGCCACCGGGCACGTGACGCGGGCGCCCGGTGCGCGCCGCGGGGTCGTACGTCGAGGCGGACGGCGACCGCAGGAGGGCTGGCCCCACGACTCTGGGCGGCGCGGCGGCACCGGCGTATCGTGCGGGAGAGGGACGAGGAGGAGGGGCCCATGTGTCGCTGGCTCGCCTACTCCGGCTCGCCGTTGCTGCTGGAGGACCTCCTCTTCAGGCCCACCAACTCCCTCGTGGTGCAGAGCAAGCGATCCGAGATGGGTGCCGAGGCCGTCAACGGCGACGGGTTCGGCGTCGGCTGGTTTGGCGCGACGGGCACGCCCGGTCGCTACCGCAGCACCGAGCCGGCCTGGAACGACCTCAACCTGCGCGAGGTCGCCGCGGAGGTCCGGTCGCACCGGTTCTTCGCTCATGTCCGCGCGACCTCGGGCACCCCGGTGCAGCAGACGAACTGCCATCCCTTCCGCCACGACCGCTGGTTATGGATGCACAACGGCGCCATCGCCTCCTTCTCGCGGGTCAAGCGCGACCTGACACTGGCGGTGGCTCCCGACCTCTTCCCGCTGATCGCCGGGTCGAGCGACAGCGAGATCTTCTTCTACCTCGCGCTGACCTTCGGCCTCGAGGACGATCCGCCCGCCGCGGTCTCCCGGGCCGTCGCGCTGATCGAGCAGACGGGGCGTCGCCACGGCGTCGAGCACCCGCTCCAGATGACGGTGGCCACCACCGACGGCGAGACCACGTGGGCGTTCCGCTACGCCAGCGACGGGCACGCCCGGTCGCTGTTCCACAGCACCGACGTCGACACGATCAAGAGGCAGCACCCCGACCACCCCGTGCTCCACGACCTCTCCGCCGGCTCCCGGATCGTGGCCTCCGAGCCGCTCGGCACGCTGGTCGGGATGTGGCAGGAGGTCCCGGAGTCCACGCTCCTGGTGGTGCGCGACGGCGTGGAGGAGGTGCGTCCGTTCCGCCCGGTGGGACCCTGAGCGCCCGACCGGCTCCCGACCCCACCAATCCCTCAGGTCTCGCGCCGTCGTGCCGATCGGGACGACGTGACCACCGCACCGCTCGTGGACCAGGCGGACCTGTTGGCCGCCGCCGAGTCCGTCGAACCCCTTCCCCACACCATCGCCCGACTCGCCACGCTGGTCGCGGACCCCGACTCCGACATCCGCGAGATCAGCGAGACCGTGGCCCTCGACGTCTCGCTGGCCGCGGACGTGCTGCGCCGGGCCAACTCGGTGGCGCTCGGCCACCGCGCCAACATCACGTCGGTGCGCGACGCCGTCGTCCGGCTCGGGTCCAGCACCCTGCTGTCGCTGACCATGGCCTCACGTGTCGGCGGCAGGATGCTGGCGGCGCTGCCGGCGTACGGCCTCAAGCCGGGAGCGCTCTGGGAGCGCTCGGTGGCCGCGTCGATCGCGGCCGAGGTGATCCGCTCCCGAGCCCGCGTCCCGGTCCCGGCGGAGGCAGGCACCGCCGCGCTGCTGCACGACTTCGGCATGGTCGTGCTGGCCCGGCACTTCGGCAACCAGATCCTGGACATGCTCGCCCTGGCCGCCGCCACCGACGGCCTCGACCTGGTCGAGACCGAGCGGCGGGTCCTCGGGCTCACCCACGCCGACATCGGCGCCGCGGTCGCCGAGGCGTGGGGACTCCCGCTGACGATCGTCGACGGCATCCGCGAGCACCACGAGGCACACGAGGACCTGTCCGCCGTGAGTGCGGCCGTGGCGCTGGCGTGTGCGATGTCGCACGAGATCACCACGCGCGACGAGGACCCGGAGGAGCTCGAGAGCCAGGTGACCCGGCACCACGAGGTGGCGCCGCTGCTGCAGGTCCTGCAGCTCGACGACCGCGCCTACCACGAGATCGTGGAGACGTCGCGCGAGCGCTTCGACGCGGTGGCCGACCGGTACAACGCCTGAGCCCCCCGGGCACGCGGCTCGGCGGGAGGCATCGGCCAGGCGGGCGCTCTCGCTGTCGTCGACGATTCCCGGCGCGCGCTCCTGGAGGGTCTTGAGGTCATCGGCGAGGAACAGGTGGGTGTCCACGACGAGGTGCGCACTCGCCGTCGTGGGCGCAGCCGGGATGTACGTCTCCGAGAAACCGCGCCGACACTTGCCGTGACGTCACGTCGCACCGCCATGCTGGTGCCATGCGGGTCAAGGACGCGGCCGATCTGGCCGGGGTGAGCGTGCGGACCGTGCGGCACTACCACGCGCGCGGACTGATACCTGTGCCTGCGACGGTGGCCGGCGTGCGCGACTACGGGCTGAGCCACGTGGCGCGGTTGATCCGGATCCGGTGGCTGGTCGAGTCGGGGCTGAGCCTCACCCATATCGCCGAGCTGCTCTCGGGCGAGCACGACGGCGCCGGGGCGAGCGACCTGCGCGAGGCGCTGGCCACGCTCGATGCGCGTCTGGCCCAGCTCACCGGTCAGCGCGAGCGGCTCGCGCGGCTGCTCGACTCGATCGTCGCCGGTGGCTCACTGACGCCCCTGCCGCAGGTCGTCGTCGACTTCTACGACGAGCTGGAGGCCCACGCCCCCGACGAGTCCTCTCGTCGGGCGATGTGCGAGGAACGGGAGTTCCTCGAGCTGGCGTACTTCCGCGGGGACGTACCGCCGGAGGCCGAGGCACTCTTCCTCGGCTCGACACCGGAGCTGGTCCGCGAGGGCCTGGCGGCGTTCGCCGCTCTCCACACCGCCGACGAGCTCAGCGACGAGGAGCTCGACGCGTTCGCTTCGGCCAACGTCGAGCGGATGAAGCGGCGGGTCGGCGAACGGTTTCCCGAGATCGCGGCCTCGATCGACCTCGACGTCGTGGCACGACTCTATGCGCTCTTCGACGCGACCAACGACGAGCGCGGCCGACGGCTCGGCACGGCCATGCAGCGACACCTGACCCGCGAGATCGAGACCGGGAGGAAGCAGTGAGCGAGCCGGCAGTTCTGGCCCAGGGACTGGTCAAGACCTTCGGCGACTTCCTCGCCCTGGACGGCCTGGACCTGACGGTCACCACGGGCGAGGTGCACGGGTTCCTCGGCCCCAACGGCGCCGGCAAGAGCACCGCCATCCGGATCCTGCTCGGCCTCTATCGACCGACTGCGGGGCAGGTCCGCGTCCTCGGACTGGACCCTGAGATGGACCCCGGCGCGGTGTGCCGGCGAGCGTCCTACGTACCGGGCGAGGTGGCGCTGTGGCCCAGCTTCACGGGGCAGGAGGTGCTGGACGCGCTGGCCGGGCTCCGCGGTGCGTACGACGCGGACGCCGAACGCCGATTGGTCGACGCCTTCGCGCTCGACCCGTCGCGCCGGGTGCGCACCTACTCCAAGGGCAACCGGCAGAAGGTGATGCTGGTCGCCGCGTTCGCCGCGCGAACCGACCTGCTCGTCCTCGACGAACCGACCTCCGGCCTCGACCCGCTGATGGAGGAGGTGTTCGCCTCGTGCGTGCGCGAGGCCGCCGCGGCGGGGCGGACAGTGCTGCTCTCCAGTCACATCCTCAGCGAGGTGGAGCGCCTGTGTGGGCGGGTGACGATCGTCAAGGACGGTCGGTTGGTGGAGACCGGGCGGGTCGACGAGATGCGCCATCTGGCCTCCTCGACCGTCAGTGCGGTGGTCCCGTCTGGTGCTGGCCACAGGCTCTCGATCTCCGGCGTCGAGGCTGCCTGGGCCGGCGACCGGGTCTCCGTACGCGTCGCCGGACACGAGGTCAACGACGTGTTGCGCGCCCTGATGGACGTCGGCGCGACCTCGATCACCTGCGAACCCGCCACTCTCGAGGAGCTCTTCCTGCGCCACTACGAGGTGGCCGCCCGATGATCGGTCCCTTGTCCGTGGCCGCTCCGCTGTGGCGGCACAACCGGGCCTGGACGCTGGCCTGGCTCGGCGCGACCGGCGTGGTCGCGGCGGCCACGGTGCCCGGCTACTCCTCGACCTATGCCGACGCGGCCACCGCCAGAGCCGCGCTCGACGAGGCCCGTGCCGACCCGGCGACACAGTTCCTCTACGGCCGACTCGGCGAGCTGGGGACGCCGGCGCAGATCTACGCGTGGGAGATGGGGACGTTCCTGACCCTGATCGCCGCGTTCATGGCCGTGCTGCTCGCCGTCCGGCTCAGCCGCGCCCTGGACGAGGACGGCTCGCTCGAGCTGCTGCTCACCACCGGCCCGCAGCGCCGCGACGCGGCCTGGGCGGCGCTGATCCTGCTCGGCGCTGTCGCCGTCGGGCTCGGGCTGGTCTGCTTCACGGCGACCGCGGCGTACTCCGGTCGCATCGACGGCGTCGACGTCGCCGGAGCCGCGACGCTCGGGCTGGTCGTCGTGCTCACCTTCCTGCTGGTCGGGTTGGTCACCGCTGTGCTGGCGATGGCCCTGCCGACCGCACGCGCCGCCCGGGCCGCGGGCGCCCTGGCGGTCGCGCTCGCCATCGGCGTCCGCGCGATCGCCGACGTCGGGCAGACGCCGGCGCTGCAGTGGGTGGCACCGATGTCGCTGCGAGCGCTGGCGCTGCCGTTCGCCTCCGACCGGGTGCTGTGGCTGGTGCCCGCAGTCATCGAGGCGGCGGTGCTCTGCGGGGTCTTCGTGCGCCTCGCCACGGCCAACGAGCTCGGCGCCAGCATCGTCAGGCTGCCCCAACGACAGTCCGCCCGGCTTCGGATCGACTCCCCCCACGGCCTGGCGTGGCGGCTCGACCGGCGGCGGGCGCTGTGGTCGACCCTGCTCATCGCCGCTGGCGCAGCGCTGTTCGCCGTCCTCGGCGCTGGGGTGATCGACAACCTGCGCCGGGGCCGCATCGACGGCGGCTTCCTCGGCGCCCAGCTGTCGGGGCGCGACCCTGCAGAGGCGTACTTCGCCTTCAGCGGCACGATCGCGGCCCTCGTGGCCTCCGCCGTCTGCATCACCCTGATCACCCAGGTCGCCGCCGCCGAACGCTCCGGCCTCGCCGAGCACGTACGCGCCGCCGGTGCCACCCGCTCCGCTCTGCTGCGCGCGTACGTGGGCGTCGCAGCCCTCACCTCGCTCGCCACGCTGCTGCTGTGCGGCGTCGCTTCCGGATTGATCGCCCGCGCGATCGTCAGCGGCCCCGACGTCACGCGCGACGCGTTCTGGCAGGCAGTCCAGCAGTGGCCCGCCGTGGCGGTGGTGATCGGGCTGGCCGCCCTCGCCGTCGCCGCTGCGCCGCGGATCAGCTGGATCGCCTGGGTGCCCCTCCTGGTCGGCGGCGGGGTGACGCTGCTCGGCAAGCAGCTGCAGCTCCCCTCGGGGGTGGTCGACCTGAGCATGTTCGGCCATACCTCGGCGGGCCTCGCAACGAGCACCGGAGTCGCCGCCCAGCTGGTGCTGGCCGCGGTGGCCGCATCAGCTGTCGTCGCGGCCCTGGCCGCCGTCACCCGCCGCGACCTCGCCGCCTGAGCCGGCGCGACGACCCCGCTCAGCAGATGTCCTGCTCGGTGATGGCATCTCCGCACACGACGTAGGACCAGCTGGTCGAGAGCGTGAACAGACGACCCCCGACGTCGTAGCTCACGTCCACGCGGTCGATGTAGGCACCGCTGCGCCCCGTCTCGACAGTCGTGATGATCTCGGTGAACGGATCGCTCCTGCCCGACCCGCACAGCGGCTCGTCGAACCGTGCTCCGTCGACGTCGGTGAGTGACTGCCGGCGAAGCTCGCCGCGCTCACGCAGCTCGGCCGGGATGCCGAGCTCTGAGCCGACCGGGGCCCGGTCGACGGCCGGTCCGTCACGCCGCCCCGGAACAGGCACCGTGCGCGACGCGAAGTCCACGTTCCCCGCGCCCCGGGTGATGTGGGGTTCGGCGGCACGAGCGGCGCGAGCCCCCTGATGGGGCCGGACCGGATCGTGCTGGATGGCCTGGTCGCCATGGGCGGTCCTTCCGGTTCTGCACGGGGCGATGCAGGCAAGCGCACCACGATCAGTGACCCGGAGGCAGCCGAGCCGGCCGACCTGATTCGGGCGGTGCTGGACCGCGTTCGAGATCGACGCCCCACCAGGTGGTTGTGTCTCGAGGTCGTGATGGGTGCCGACGGGCCTGCCTACCCCGGGACCCGCCACACCTCACGAGGGATGATCGGCTCCTCGAGCAGGTCCTCGCGCTCGAGGTAGGCGCGGTAGGCCTCCAGGTGCACAGCCATGGCGCGCCGGGCCGCCGCACCGTCGCCGGCCAGGATGCGCTCGGCGATCTTGCGGTGGGAGGCCGCGGTCTCGGCGAGGTGGCTGGCGTGGATCTTGCCGGGCCGGAAGTGCTCCTGGAACGGGTGGTGCAGGGCGTTGAGCGCCGTGCCGAGCACACCGTTGCCCGTGGCCTCGGCCACCAGCTGGTGCAGGTCCTGCACCTGCCCCAGGCCCGACTCCTGCTCGACCAGGCCGCGGAGGGCGGTCCGCTGCTCCTCGGAGATGTTGCGTGCGGCCAGCTCGGCCGCCGCCGGCTCCACGAGCTGGCGGTACTCGGCGAACTCGCGCAGCGTCGTGTTCCGCATCGCGAAGACCAGCGAGACCACGTCGCTCACCTGCCGCACCTGCGGGTGGCGCACGAAGACACCCCCGTGCACCCCCCGCCGGACCTCGATGAGCCCGTCGTGCTCGAGCAGGCGGAGCGCCTCCCGAACGGTCACCCGACCCACGCCGTACTCGGCCATCATCTCGGTCTCCGTGGGAAGCGCCGTGCCCTCGGCGAGACGGTGGACGATGATGCGCTCGCGGACCGCCGAGACCACGATGTCCGAGGCCTTGGGGATGCGAGGTCTACGCGTGCCCATGCCTCATCCTCTTCTCTCGGCCCCGGTGGCCGGCGCAGCGCGGCGTCACGGGACGTCGGTGGTCGCCCTCACCACCAGCGCATCCACCGCGACCGGGATCCCGTCGCTGTCGACGACCAGTGGGTTGAGCTCGGCGGTCTCCAGTGCGTCGCCCTCCTGGAGGACGAACTCGCCGAAGGCCAGGATCGTCCTGGTGAGCGCGTCGCGGTCGACCGGCACCCGGCCGCGGGGGCCCTTGAGCAGCTCGCTGTACTGCAGGCCGTCCATCATCGAGATCGCGTCACGCTCCTCGAGCGGTGGGAGACGGACCTGGACGTCCGATGCCAGCTCGGTGAGGACGCCGCCGACGCCGAGGACCACCACGGGGCCAAAGATAGCGTCCCGGCGCATTCCGAGGATCAGCTCAGTCTCACCCGCCACCATCTCCTGGACGACCAGCCGCCGGTCCGCCACCCCCATGGCACCGGCCCGGGCGAGGATCTCCTCGGCGGTCGTCGCCACCGACCCACTGTCGCGCAGGCCGACCGCGACCAGTCCGTGGTCGGACTTGTGCGGGACCTCGGTGGAGAGCAGCTTGACGACGACCGGGAAGCCGAGCGCCTCCGCCGCCTCGGCCGCCTCGGCCGAGGTGTGCACCGCCCGCTCGGCGACGGTCTGCACGCCGTGCCGCCGGACCAGCTCCTTGGCCGCGACCTCGTCGAGGGCCGAGGAGGTCGTGCCCGAGCTGGGCGCCGGGGCGGCGTGCGCGGACCCGCCGTCCCCGTCGCCACCGACCGGGGTCGACGAGGTGGCCGGCTCGCAGAAGTGGTCCACCAGCCGGGCCACGGCGCGAACGGCACGGACCGGGTCGGTGAACGCGGGGAGCCCGGCCTCGGCGAGGCGGCGTACCGCACTCCCGGTGCCACCGACCCAGACGGTCACGACCGGCTTGTGGGTCGTGGCGGCCACCTCGGCGATCAGCCGGCAGGCGTCCGCCTCCTGGTTCTGCATGTTGCCGAGCATCACCATCACGACGTCGGTGTCCGGGTGCTCGACCGCCAGCTCCAGCGCCGGGCGCAGCAGCTCGGTGTCGCTGACCAGGGCCCCGGTGAGGTCGATCGGGTTCCGCACGCTGGCGAACGCCGGGAGGACCTCCCGCATGTCCTGCGCCCAGCTGCCGGTCCAGGGCGCGACCTCCAGTCCGTGGTCCGCGGCGGCGTCGGTCATCAGCACTCCCGCTCCGCCCGACAGGGTCAGGATCGACAGCCGCCGCCCCGCGGGGCGCGGGGTGAAGGCGAAGACCCTCCCGAGGTCGAGCAGCTCGTCGACGCTGTGCGCGCGGATGACCCCGTGCTGGGTGAGGAGACCGTCGAAGACGACGTCCTCACCGGCGAGGGCGCCGGTGTGGGAGGCGGCCGCCTCCGCGCCTGCGGCGGAGCGGCCGACCTTCATCAGGCACACCGGCACGCCACGGCGCTGCGCCGTGGCCAGCGCGTCGCGGAACCGTCCCGGCTCCCGGACGCCCTCGACGTAGCCGAGGACCACGCGCGTCGCGGGGTCCTCCGCCAGGGCGCCGACGACCTCGGCCAGGCTCACGTCGACCTCGTTGCCGGTGCTGACGAACCGCCCGACACCGAGGGCCGAGTACTGCGCCTCGGTGAGGATGAAGGCACCCATCGCACCGCTCTGCGAGACGAAGGCGACCCCGTCGTCGCGCAGGGTGAGGTCGGGGTCGTCGATGCCGGACATGAAGGTGGTCGTCGCACCCGACGCCACGCCGATGACGCCGTTGCAGTTGGGTCCGACGACCCGGATCGGGTGCTCGCGGGTGACCCGAGCCAGCTGCTCCTCGAGCAGGCGGCCCTCCTCGCCGGTCTCGCTGAACCCGGACGCGAACACCACCGCCACCGCTACCCCGGCGACGGCGCACCTCTCGACGGCCTCGACGACGGCCGTGCTGGGGAGCACGATCACCGCCAGGTCGGGGACCTCCGGCAGGGCCTCGAGGCTGGGGTAGCACGGCAGGCCCTGCACCTCCGTGCGGGCGGGGTTGATCGGGTAGATCGGTCCGGCGAAGCCGTACCGCTGGAGGTAGCGCAGCGTCCGCCCCGCCGCCTTCACCGGGTCCGACGACGCGCCGACGACCGCGATGCTGCGCGGGTCGAACAGGCGCGGCACCAGCTCCTCGCGTGCCTCACTGACCGGTGTAGACACCAGGACGCCCTTCCGCACGGGCGCTCAGCGCCTCCTGGTGGTCCGCCGTGCGCATCGAGAGGTGCTCGTAGGCCAAGGACAGGTCCAGCACCTGGTTGGCCGTGGCCTGGATGGCCTTGTTGATGGAGGCCTTCGTCGCGCGCAGGGCGTACGGGGGCTGGGCCGCGAGCTCCTCGGCGAGCGCGAGCACCTCGGCACGGAGCTCCGCGGCGGGGACCGCGCGCGAGACCAGGCCCATGGCCGCGGCCTCACGCCCGTCGATGAGGCGGCCGGTGAGCAGGTGCTCCTTGGCCCGGCCCGGACCGATCAGCAGCGGCCACACGACCGCGCCACCGTCGCCGGCGACCAGCCCGACGTTGACGTGGCGGTCGCCGATCCGCGCGTCGTCGGCCATGTAGACGATGTCGCACATCAGCGCGATCGTCGCCCCGAGTCCCACGGCGGCGCCGTTCACCATCGCGACGATCGGCTTCTCGAGCCGGAGCAGGATGTCGATGAGGTCCCGCCCCACCGACAGCACCCGGTCCTTGGAGCCGTAGCTGTCCTTGCCCGCCATCTCCTTGACGTCGCCCCCGGCGCAGAAGCCCTGGCCCGCGCCGGTGAGCACGATCACCCTGGTCGCCGGGTCCAGGTCCGCCTCCTGGAGCGCGCGTCGCAGCTCCAGGTGGGTGGCGGGATCGAGCGCGTTGCGCCGTTCCGGGCGGTTGATGGTGATCATGGAGACCTGCCCGAGCCGCTCGTGCAGCACGGTCGCATCGGAAGTCATCAGGCGCTTGCCCTTCTCGTGGTGGTGGGTACGCCGAGTGCTCGGCCGAGCATCCGGCGGTGGTCGGCGGGCGCCACCGAGGCCTCCAGCGCCCACACGCGTTTGGCGAACATGTGCAGCGGATACTCCGCGGAGTAGCCCATGGCGCCGTGCGCCTGGATGGTGACCCGCGCCGCCTCCTTGGCCGCCCGCACCGAGGCCAGCACGGCCATCGAGACGTGCGACTCGGCCGCCGAGTCCCCGCTCGACATCGACCACGCCGCCCGCCACACGGCGGGACGCGCGAACTCGACGCGGAGGTGGACGTCGGCGAGAGCGTGCTTGATGGCCTGGAAGCTGCCGACGGGGACGCCGAACTGCTCGCGACCGCGGACGTAGTCCAGGGTCATCGCCAGCATCCGGCGCGCCAGGCCGACCAGCTGTGCCGCCGCGGCCAGCTGGAGGCGGAGGCGGAGGGCGGCGATGTCGGACGCGGCGAGCTCCAACGGCTGTCCGCCGGTCGGATCGTCTCCGAGCCGGGCGAGCGGCCGACACCTGTCGAGCGGCACGTCGACCACGCGGGCCGCGGGCGGGTCGAGCAGCCGGAGCGCGGGGCTCTCGCCGTCCTCCCCGACCAGCCCGACGGTGGCCTGGTGACCCCACGCGGCGAGCGCGGCGGGCTCCGGCCACCACGCCACGAGCGGCGCGCGGTCGCGTGCGGGATCGACCAGGTCGTCGCGACCGGCCGCGGCGAGGACGGGCATGGCGCAGATGGTCTCGGCGACCGGGAGCGGAACGGCGCTGTGGCCCAGCTCCTCGCACACGACGGCGAGCGCCACCTCGTCCAGGCCGAGCCCGTCCGACGCCTCGTCGAGCAGGAGCCGGTGGACACCGAGCTCGGCGAGGGCGTCCCAGAGCCGCTCGACCTCCGGCTCCGGGGATCCGCCCGGGTCCGACTCCCACGCACGCGCCAGCAGCTCGGGCGGGCAGAGCTCGGCGAGGAGGGACGCGGTCACCTCGGCCAGCGCCCGGTGCTCCTCGGTCAGATCGAATCTCATGTGTTTCCCACCGCTCCTACTTCCGTGGCAGCTTCAAGATGCGTTCGCTGATGATGTTGCGCTGGATCTCGTTGGTCCCCGCGTAGATCGTTCCGCCGAGCGCGAACTGGAAGCCCCGCGGCCACACCGAGTCGACCTGCGCCTCGGCCCCGAGGAGCTCCATCGCGATCTCGTGGAGCCGGACGTCCATCTCCGACCAGAAGACCTTGTTCAGGCTCGACTCGGCCCCCACCTGGTGGCCCTCCGTGATCTGGGTGACCTGCCTGAGGGTGAACAGCTGGTAGGCCTCGGCGTCCATCCACGCCTCGACGAGGCGGTCGTGCAGGCTTCCGGAGACCCGCTCGGGGTGCTGCTCGGCCAGCTCGAGGAGCCGGGCGACCGTGCGCCGGAACCGTCCCGGCGACCTCAGGGTGAGGCCGCGCTCGGAGCCGGTGGTCGACATCGCGACGCGCCACCCCTCCCCGACGCCGCCCAGCACGTCGCGGTCGGGTACGAGGACGTCGTCGAAGAAGACGTCCGCGAAGCCGGGGTCGCCGTCCAGGCGCGGGAAGGGGCGGACCGTCACACCGGGCGCGTCCAGCGGCACCAGCAGGTAGGTCAGCCCGCGGTGGCGGGCGGACTCGGGGTCCGTGCGGAACAACCCGAAGAGGTGCGTGCAGAAGCCGCCGCGGGTGCTCCAGGTCTTCTGGCCGCTCACCCGCCAGCCCTGGGCGTCGTCGTCGCGGACCGCCCGGCTCCGCACGGAGGCCAGGTCGCTGCCCGCGCCCGGCTCGGACCAGCCCTGCGCCCAGAGGTCCTCCGCCGCGGCCATCCGCGGCAGGATGCGCCGCTGCTGCTCGGGGGTGCCGAACTCGAAGACGGTCGGGGCGAGCAGGAAGATGCCGTTCTGGGTGACGCGCGCCGGCGCGTCGGCACGGGCGTACTCCTCCTCGAAGATCAGCCACTCCCACAGCGAGGCGTCGCGTCCGCCGTACTCCCGCGGCCACGACACGGCCGACCACCCCGCCTGGAAGAGCGTCCGCTCCCAGCCCACGTGGGCGGCGAATCCCTCCTCGGTGTCACCCGAGGGCAGGGGCGTCCGGGGGACGTTCTCGGCGAGCCAGCCGCGCACCTCCGCGCGGAAGGCATCCTCCTGGTCGGTGTACCTCAGATCCATCGAACGACCTCCTCGCCGTTGCGCCGGGGGGCCGCCCCCAGGGTGGTGCCGGTGATGCGCGCGACGGGCAGCAGCGCGCACAGGGTCCAGTCGTCGGGCAGCCCGAGGACCCCGGCGAGCTCGCCGGACCTCCGCAGACCGATCGTGGTCAGGCAGGTGCCCAGACCGCGGGCGCGGGCGGCGAGCTGGAACGACCAGACCGCTGGGTACACCGAGCCGTAGAACTTCGCCGCCTCGGCGCCGACGGCCGCCTGCGGCGCGGGCGCGGTCGAGCAGACGACGATGATCCGGGGCACCTTCCCCATCACCTGGGCCAGGTGGGCCGAGCTCTGCCGGACCTTGGTCAGCTGACCGGCCGCCTCCCCCGACGGGGCCGGCCGGGCGCGATCGAGCTCGGCGTACGCCGCCTGGTAGAGCTCGCCCACCGCCGCCCGGGTGCCGGGGTCCTTCACCACGAGCCAGCGCAGCGGCTCCTCCGCACCCCCGCTGGGGGCCTGGCGGGCAGCGGCCAGCGCTTCGCGGAGAAGGGCGTCGTCGACGTCGTGCTCGAGGTCCAGCCGCTTGCGGACCGCGCGCGTGGTGGTCAGCAGCTCGTCGGCCACGGTGATCGCGGCCGGATCGAAGGAAGGCACGGTGGCCATGCCCGTCACCCCTCCTTCGTGGGCGTCACGGACGACACCTCGTTCTCGTTCGCGAGGATCTCCTCGACGTCTTCCTCGGCGCGCCGCAGGAGACGGGTGCGCAGGACGCCCATGACGACCATGGCCACGACGAGCGTCACGAGGATGCCGCCGGAGAGCGGCCGGCTGACGAAGATGCCCAGGTCGCCCCCGGACATCAGCAGCGACTGGCGGAAGGCCTGCTCCATGATCGGGCCGAGCACGAAGGCGAGCACGAGCGGACCCGGTTCGAAGCCGGTCTTCTTCATCAGCCAGCCGAGCACGCCGAAGCCGATGACGACCCACATGTCGAAGACCTCGTTGTTGACCGAGTAGACGCCGGCCATCGTCACCAGCAGGGTGAACGCCGCAAGGATCCCGGGCCGCACCTGGAGCACGCGGATGAACACCCCGACGAGGGGGATGTTCAGCAGGAGCAGCATCAGGTTGCCGACGTACATCGACGCGATGACGGCCCAGAATACGTCGGGGTGCTCCTCGATCAGGCGGGGACTCGGCGTGACCCCCTGGATCAGCAGCGCGCCGTAGATCAGCGCCAGGACGACGTTCGGCGGCAGGCCGAGGGTCAGCAGGGGGATGAACGCCGACGTGGACGACGCGTTGTTCGCGGTCTCCGGTCCGGCGACGCCCTCGATGGCCCCGCGGCCGAACCTGCTCGGGTCCTTGGCCCGGCGCTTCTCCAGGGCGTACGACGCCATCGAGGAGATGACTCCGCCGCCGCCGGGCAGGATGCCGATGAAGAAGCCCAGGACGGAGCCGCGAGCGATGGCCCCGCTGGAGTCGCGGAGGTCCTGGCGCTTGGGCCACACGCCCTTGACCTTCGCCTTCACGGTCTGCGCGGTCTCGGTCTGCTCCAGGGAGTAGAGGATCTCGCTGACGCCGAACAGGCCCATGGCGATGGCCACGAAGTCCAGTCCGCTGAGGAGCGAGACCTCACCGAACGTGAAACGGGAGCTGCCTGTGATGGAGTCCGAGCCGACGGTGGCCAGCAGGAGGCCGAGCGCCGCCATGGCGAGGGCCTTCCACGTCGAGGAGCTGCCCAGGTAGGTGACCAGCGTGATGCCGACGACCGTGAGGGCGACGTACTCCGGCGGCCCGAACTTCACGGCCAGCTCGGCCATGGGCTGTGCCAGCAGGGTGAGCCCCACCACGGCGATGGTCCCGCCGATGAACGACCCGATCGCGGCGATCCCGAGAGCGGGGCCGGCCCGGCCGGCACGCGTCATGGCATACCCGTCGAACGTGGTCACGACCGAGGCCGCCTCGCCGGGGAGCCTGAGCAGGACCGACGTGATGGTCCCGCCGTACATCGAGCCGTAGTAGATCCCCGCGAGCATCACGATCGCCTGCGTGGGCTCCATCGTGTAGGTCAGCGGGAGGAGCAGCGCGATCGTGGCCGTGGGCCCGAGCCCCGGCAGGACGCCCACCAGGGTGCCGATCGTGACACCGACGAAGACGAAGAGGAGCGTCTGCGGGTCCATCATCTGCGCGAAGCCGTCGAGAAGACCGCTCATGACTCAGCCACCGATCCGTTCGAGCAACACACCGGCGGGGAAGGGCACCCCGAGGAGCCGGTCGAAGATGATCCAGAACACGACGGCTCCGCCGACCGAGAGCGTGAGCGTCCACCGCCACGACTCCCGGCCGAAGACCCGCAGCCAGACCGCGAGCATCAGGGTGGAGGCGAGCAGGAAGCCGAGCACCTGGAAGAGGACCACGTAGACGACCAGGCTCCCGAGCATGGCCAGCACCTGCAGGCTGCGCTTCGACCACTTCTCGTAGTCGGCTCGCCGGTCCACCAGGACCAGCGCCGCGCAGATGGCGGTGAAGATGACCGCGTTGATCATCGGCCACATCCCCGGACCGGGTCGGGTGACCTCACCGAAGGCGAGCGTCGAGGCCTGCCAGACCCAGAGCCCGCCCAGGACCGTCAGCAGGAGCGGAGCCAGGCGGTGTGCCTGCTCCCGCCGCCACGAGCGGGGCGAGCGAGCGCCCGCGTCCGCCCCGGGCGCCGCCGCGGCGGTGTCGCCGGGCGCATCGTCGGACTGGACCATCACCTGCTCCCTCCCAGGGGCACGGCTGGGTGAGGTCCGCCCTCACCCAGCCGGGCTCTGTGCTCAGTTGTCGATCAGCGCTTCGTAGATCGCGCGGCGCTCGCCCAGCTGCTCGGTCACGGCCTCGGACCCGACGAACTCGTCCGGGACGTTGTCCGCACCGAGGAACTCCTGGACGGCCTCGTCCTCCAGCGCGACCTCGAGGGCATCCTCGAGAGCCGCCAGGACGTCCTCGTCGAGCCCGGCGGGCGCGGTGAGGCCGATCAGGGTGCCCGAGACCGTGAGGTCCTCGAAGCCGGACTCCTTCAGCGTCGGCACGTCGGGCAGCCAGGTGACCCGCTCGGGCTCACCGACCGCCAGCGGCGTCAGGTCGCCGGCCTCGATCTGGGTCACCACGTCCTGCGAGGCGTTGAGCGCGATGGCGTCGACGTTGTCGCCGCGCAGCGCGGCCACGACCTCGGCGTTGGAGTCGAACGGGACCGGCGTGAACTCGACGCCGTAGTCCTCGGCCATGCGGGCGAGCTCGTAGCCCTGCGGCGTGGTCGCTCCCGGAACGCCGATCGAGATGTCGCCGGGCGCGTCCTTCGCGGCGGCGACGAGGTCGTCGATCGAGGAGTAGTCCGAGTCGGGCATGGCCAGGAAGACGACGGGCTGGGTGAGCATGAGGCCGACGTTGTCGAAGTCCTCCTCGCTGTAGCCGAGGTCGCTGACCAGCGGGGTGACGACCATCGTCCCGGTCGTGTAGAGCCCGATGGTGTGCCCGTCGGGGTCGGCGTTCTGGACGTGCTGCATGCCGATGGCGCCCGATCCGCCGGGACGGTTCTCGACCACGATGTCCTCGCCCAGCTCCTTGGACATCGCCTCCGCCACGGTGCGCGTGATCGAGTCGGTGTTGCCGCCCGCGTCGTACGGGACGACCCAGGTGATCTCCTTGCTGGGGAAGTCGGCGGACGCGTCGTCGCCCCCCGTGCCTCCGCAGGCAGCGAGGGCGAGGGCGAGTGACGGTGCGAGAGCGAGCGAAGTGATCCTGACGCGGTTCATGGGTGCCTCCCTGGGGCTGTGAGCGGCGCGGGCCGATCGTCTGGAGCGGCGCGAGCGACGGACGTCACACTATGCCATCTATGCATTCATTGCCATCTTTTCTTTCGGGCGAGATTCCGCCCGCCCGACGACCCGTCGAGCCACCCTCCCGTCGCGGCCGCAGGGACATGGGATCGGGCCCGGCCTCCGGATCCGCGGACGGGGCCGGTCACAGGTCGCGACGGGGACTCAGAGCGCGGACGTGGGGGATTCCACGCAATCCGGGTCGAGACACCCGTCGAGACGGGCGGCAGGGACTACGCGCGGTGGCCGGCGTGCATGGGCACGGGCGCCCCAGAGCGCGACACGGCCGCGCTCCCGATGACGCGACGGAGAGCGGGCGGCGACCCGACGTGGGCGTTCGCGGCCGCTACGCCGACCGCGGAGGAACCTCCGTGACGTGGGACGCGCGCATGGGACGGGGCCGGTCGATGGTGACCGTCCGCGCCCGGTGACACCATCGTCGGCGCCTGCATCAGCCCTGGGCCATGTCCACGAAGCGGGAGTAGTGGCCCTGGAACGCGACGGTGAGGTCGCGGGTGGGGCCGTTGCGGTGCTTGGCCACGATGAGGTCGGCCTCGCCGGGGCGGGTCGACTCCTTCTCGTAGACGTCGTCGCGGTGGAGCAGGATGACCATGTCGGCGTCCTGCTCCAGCGAGCCCGACTCACGCAGGTCGCTCATCATCGGGCGCTTGTCACCACGCTGCTCGGGGCCACGGTTGAGCTGGGACAGCGCGATGATCGGCAGCTCGAGCTCCTTGGCGAGGAGCTTGATGTTGCGGGAGAACTCCGAGACCTCGAGCTGGCGCGACTCGACCTTCTTGCCCGAGCTCATCAGCTGCATGTAGTCGATCACGATCAGCTTGAGGTCGTGGCGCTGCTTGAGCCGACGCGCCTTGGCCCGGATCTCCATCATCGTCATGTTGGGGCTGTCGTCGATGAACATCGGCGCACCGGAGACCTGGCCCATCTTGCGGGCGAGCTTCTCCCAGTCGTCGTCGCGCATCGTGCCGTTGCGGATGTGGTTGAGCGGCACCTTCGCCTCCGCTGAGAGCAGGCGCATCATGATCTCCGAGCGCGTCATCTCGAGGCTGAAGAAGCAGCTGGTCAGGTTGTTGTGGATCGACGCGGCACGGCAGAAGTCGAGGGCCAGGGTCGACTTGCCCATGGCCGGGCGGGCCGCGACGATGATCATCTGGCCGGAGTGCAGGCCGTTGGTCAGGTCGTCGAGGTCGGCGAAGCCGGTGGGCACGCCGTAGAGGCCGGCCTCGCGGTTGCCGATGGCCTCGATCTCGTCGAGGACGCCGCTCATGATGTCGCTCAGCGGGGCGTAGTCGACGCTCGCCCGGCGGTCGGTGACCTTGTAGACCTCGGCCTGCGCGTGGTCCACGACGTCGTCGATCTCCCCCTCGCCGGCGTAGCCCAGGGCGGCGATGCGGGTGCCGGCCTCGACCAGGCGGCGCAGGATCGCCTTGTCGCGCACGATCTCGGCGTAGTAGCCGGCGTTGGCCGCGATCGGCACGTTGGCCGACAAGGTGTGGAGGTAGGGGGCGCCGCCGATGCGCTGCAGCTCGCCGCGCTTGACCAGCTCGGCCGCCACGGTGATCGGGTCGGCCGGCTCGCCGCGGCCGTAGAGGTCGATGATCGCGTCGTGGATCACCTCGTGGGCGGGGCGGTAGTAGTCGACGCCCTTGATCACGTCGACGACGTCGGCGATGGCGTCCTTGGACAGCAGCATCGAGCCGAGGACGCTCTGCTCGGCGGCGTTGTCCTGCGGGGGCGTCCGGTTGCCCGGCGAGCGGGGCGAGGCGCCCGGCTCGTAGGCCGCCGGGCCGTCGCCCCAGGCCTCGTCCGTGTCCCCCTCGAAGGTGACGCTCACCGGTGCTCCCTCCATCTCGCTCGGGTCCGCCGACCATGACGGTAGGGACGACCTCCGACATCGACGACCTCGTCGCCGAGGGCGCGCTCGCCCCCGGGTCCACCAGTCGTCTCCTCACTGGCCCGCGCAGGACCGTACGTCCTCACGGCGTCCCGGGGGAAGCCGACGACGCCGAGTTATCCACAGGGCATGTGGACAAGCTGAGCAACGCCGTGGACGACACGCGTGAGCACGCGGGCGGCCAGTGGAACAGGCTGTGGAGACAGGTGGAGAATCAGCCCCGCTCAGCGCGCTGACCTGCACCGATGGGCCCCACACCCTGTGGAGGGAAAATATGTTGCCGTCGGGACCGTTCATCTGTCCGCCATCTGGAAGATGCCCGCCGGCCCGGTCGTCCCCCTACCCCGACGACCGCCTCCGGCCGTCATCCACACGGCCATGCACAGGTAGTCCCAATGGACTATGGACGACGCGACCGCGAGGTGCCCGGGTCCCCGCCCCGCCACCGCGCCGGGAGGTTCCTAGGCTGGGTCCGTGACGGCCCGCCCCCCGGAGTCAGCCCCGGACCCAGCCCCGGGGTCGACCACCCACCCCACCCCCGGGTCGGATCCCGGCGCGGCACCGGAGACGGCCCCGGAGACCGCCCGGGAGACCGCCCGCAGGACCGACCGGGAGATCCTGCGACTCGCTGTCCCCGCCTTCCTCGCGCTCGTGGCCGAGCCGATGTTCCTGCTCTCCGACGCCGCGATCGTGGGACACCTCGGCACCCCCGAGCTCGCCGGGCTCGGCGTCGCGGCGGTGGTCCTGCAGACGGTCGTCGGGCTGTGCGTCTTCCTCGCCTACGGCACGACCGCGAGCGTCGCGCGCCACCTCGGGGCCGGCGACCTCCGTGCCGCCCTCGCCCAGGGGGTCGACGGGATCTGGCTCGCGGTGCTGATCGGGGTGCTCGCCACCGTCGGGGGCGTCGCGCTCACCCCGGCCCTCGTGGGCGCCTTCGACACCGGCGCCGAGGTGGCCGGGCACGCCGAGACCTACCTGCGCATCGCCTTCCTCGGCACCACGCCGCTGCTGGTGATGCTGGCCGCGACCGGGGTGCTCCGCGGCCTGCAGGACACGCGTACGCCCCTGCTCGTCGCCGTCGTCGGCAACGGGCTCAACATCGTCCTCAACCTCGTCCTCGTCTACGGCCTCGACCTCGGCATCGCCGGGTCGGCGATCGGCTCGGTGCTCGCGCAGGTGCTCAGCGCGGCGTGGTTCCTGGTCGTCGTCGTCCGCGCCGCCCGCGAGCACGAGGCGCCCCTGGCCCCCGACCGCGCCGGCATCCTCGCGGCCGCGCACGCCGCCGTCGCGCTGGTCGTCCGCACCCTGGCGCTGCGGGCGTGCCTGCTCGTCGGCACCTACGCGGTCACGCGGGTGGGCACCGGGGCGGGCGACGTCAACGTCGCCACCCACCAGATCGCCATCACGCTGTGGACCTTCCTCGCCTTCGGCCTCGACGCCATCGCGATCGCGGCCCAGGCCCTCACCGGCCGGGCACTCGGCAGCGGCGACGTCGAGAGCACCCGCCGCCTCACCCGGCGCATGGTGCGGTGGGGCTGGGGCAGCGGCGTCGTCGCCGGGCTGGCGCTCGCGGCGCTCGCCCCGTTCGTCGGCGTCCTCTTCACCCCCGACCCGGCGGTGCGCGACCTGCTGGTGCCCGTGCTGCTCGTGGCGGCGCTCGGCCAGCCGGTCGCGGGCGTGGTCTTCGTCCTCGACGGCGTCCTGATCGGGGCCGGCGACGGCGCCTACCTCGCGTGGGCCGGCCTGGTGGTGCTGGCGGCGTACGCCCCCGCGGCGCTGTGGGCGGCCACCCTCCCCCACGGCCTGGTCGCCGTCTGGGTGGCGATGACGGTCGTGTTCATGGGCGCGCGCGGGCTGCTGCTCGGCTGGCGGGCCCGCGGCGACCACTGGCTCGTCACCGGCGCCGCCGCCCGCTGAGGGCCGGCGACCCCGGCGGACGACCTCCGCCCCGGGCCTCCGAGACCGCCTCCACCTTCCCCCGGTGACGTCTGGGGTCACGCGGAACACTCCCAGCGGGTCGCCCGTCACACCGCCATGACAACCGCGCCCCGACGCCTCACCCTGCTCGCGGCGGCCTGGGTCCTCACCGCGTGCGGGACGCCGGGCGGATCGCCCGATCCCGAGCAGACAGCCGTGGACCCGGCCCCCTCGGCCAGCCCTTCGTCCTCCCCCTCGTCCTCCCCCTCGTCCTCCCTGCCGGCCGGGGCGGCCGTCACGCACGCGGTCGCCGACCTCGCCGCCTCCCTCGGCGTCGACCCCGACACGGTCGAGGTGGTCGCGGTCGAGGGCGTGACGTGGCGAGACGGCAGTCGCGGCTGCGCCGAGCCCGAGATGGCCTACACGCAGGCGGTGGTCGAGGGCTCACGCATCACGCTGCGCGTCGGCTCCCGGACCTACGCCTACCACGCAGGCACGAGCGGACGCCCCACGCGTTGCGACCACCCCACGCAGTGACCCACCGCGCCCCGCGTCGCCCGGGTCGCGGACGCACCACGGCCCGCCACCCCCGAAGGGGCGGCGGGCCGTGGTCGTGTCGTGCGCCGGGTCAGGCGGGAACGACGTTGAGGGCCACCGCGGCGGACACCTCGTCGTGCAGCTTGACCGACACCTCGTGGGCGCCGAGCGACTTGATCGGGTTGGCCACCACGATGGTGCGGCGGTCGACCTTCTCGCCCGAGACGGCCGTGATCGCGTCGGCGATCTCGGTGGTGGTGACGGCGCCGAACAGGCGGCCACCCTCACCGGAGCGGACCTTCACGTTGACCGCGTTGGCCTCGAGCTTGGCCTTGACGTCCTTGGCGTGGTCCTCGTCGCGCACCGCGCGGGCGGTGCGGGCGGCCTTGATCGACTCGATGGTCTTCTCACCACCGCGGGTCCAGCGGATGCCGAGACCACGGGGCACGAGGTAGTTGCGGCCGTAGCCGTCCTTGACCTCGACCACGTCGCCGGGAGCGCCGAGTCCGTCGACCTCCTGGGTCAGGATGAGCTTCATGATCCGTGCTCCTCTCAGCGACCGGTGGACGTGTAGGGCAGCAGGGCGAGCTCGCGCGCGTTCTTGACGGCGATGGCCACGTCGCGCTGGTGCTGGACGCAGTTGCCGGTCACGCGGCGGGCGCGGATCTTGCCGCGGTCGGAGATGAACTTGCGGAGCAGCGTGGTGTCCTTGTAGTCGACACCGGTCGCCTTCTCCTTGCAGAACTGGCAGACCTTCTTCTTGGGCTTGCGCAGAATTGCCTTGGCCATTGTGGTGCTCCCTTTCAGTGAGCCCGGCCCTGAAGGCAATCAGGGACGGAATGGAATGTGAACGTGGTGCAGGTGGTCCGGATCAGGAACCGGTTCAGAACGGGGGCTCGTCGTTGCCGCCGCTGACCCCGGGCGTGGCCCACGGGTCCTTGGGCGGAGCGGACTGACCACCCTGGGGCTGGCCACCCTGGGGCTGCCCGCCCTGGGGCTGGCCGCCCCAACCGCCGCCGCCCTGGGCGGGCGCCGGGGTGGACCACGGGTCGTCGGCCGGCGCGGACTGCTGCCCGCCACCACCCGAGTAGCCGCCGCCGCCACCGCCGCCGCCGGAGTAGCCGCCACCGCCGCCCTGTCGCGTCGTCTTGGTGACCTTGGCCGATGCACTGCGCAGTGACGGACCGACCTCCTCGACGTCGATCTCGAAGACGGTGCGCTTCTCACCCTCGCGGGTCTCGTACTGACGGGACTTGAGGCGACCCTGGACGATCACACGCATGCCCCGCTGGAGGGACTCGGCGACGTTCTCCGCGGCCTGGCGCCAGACCGCGCAGGAGAGGAACAGCGTGTCGCCGTCCTTCCACTCGTTGGTCTGGCGGTCGAAGGTGCGCGGCGTCGACGCGATCCGGAAGTTGGCCACGGGGGCCCCCGAGGGGGTGAACCGCAGCTCCGGGTCGTCGACGAGGTTGCCGATCACGGTGATGGTGGTCTCGCCTGCCATGTCAGGTCTCCTCAGAAAGTCCTGCTGCTGTGCCGGTTGATCCGGGTGCTCCCGGTGCTGCGCCCATCAAACAGGCACTCACCGACAGCGGGAAGGGTCTATCCACAGACGCCCGTCGGGGCGATCAGTGGGCGTCGGGACGCATGACCTTCGTGCGCAGGATCGACTCGTTCAGCGTGAGCTGGCGGTCGAACTCCTTGACCGTCGCGGGCTCGGCCGTCAGCGTGATGACGGCGTAGATGCCCTCGGCGTTCTTCTTGATCTCGTACGCCATCCGGCGACGACCCCACACGTCGAGCGACTCGATCGAGCCACCGTCCTTGCGGATCACGTTGAGGTACTTGTCGAGCGACGGCTCGATGGTGCGCTCGTCGAGACTCGGGTCGAGGATGACCATCACTTCATAGGCACGCATAGCGGTCTCCACCTCCTCTGGGCTAGAGCGGCCACGGGCTCTCCGTGGCAGGAGGACTGTGCGTTCGTGGCTGGCGACATCGGTCGCACGGCACGGTCACCCGAAGGCAACCGGAGCAGATTATCAGCGACCGCCCCGGCGGCTGGAATCGTCGCACCGGCCTGTGGAGGACGGTCCACGCGCCGTCGCTCCGGGCTAGCGTCGGCGGGTGGCCGCGACCCCCTCGTCGACCCCCTCCTCGATGACGCCCGTCCCGACGCGCTCCCGCATCCCCTCCCGCACCCGATCGCGCACCCCCGCGGTGGTGGCGGGCCGCTACCAGCTGCTCGACCAGGTCGGCGCCGGCGGGATGGGCTCGGTGTGGCGCGCGCGTGACCTGCGCACCGGGCACGACGTGGCGCTCAAGGTGCTGGGGCGCCACGGCTCCGCGCTGCTGGCGCGCTTCGTGCGCGAGCAGGCGGTGCGGGTCCGGCACCCGCACGTCGTCGCACCGCACGGCTGGGCGGCGGAGGACGACCTCGTCGTGCTCGCGATGGAGCTGGTGGCGGGCGGCTCGGTGGCCCAGCTGCTGCGCGAGCACGGCCCGCTCGACGCGGGGACGGTGGCGCTGCTGGTCGAGCAGCTGCTGAGGGGGCTCGGTGCCGTCCACGCCGCGGGACTGGTGCACCGTGACGTCAAGCCGGCCAACCTGCTCCTCGAGGC
The DNA here is from genome assembly GCF_017086465.1 of Nocardioides sp. zg-1228. Taxonomy (NCBI): domain Bacteria; kingdom Bacillati; phylum Actinomycetota; class Actinomycetes; order Propionibacteriales; family Nocardioidaceae; genus Nocardioides; species Nocardioides sp. zg-1228. Next base: position 4,016,725 of record NZ_CP070961.1, read on the forward strand.
CACCGGCACCGGGCCGCCCCACCTGCGGCTCGCCGACTTCGGGGTCGCGGCCCCCGTGGCCGACCGGCGCTTCACCACGGTGCCCGGCGGCGTCGGCACCGAGGGCTACATGGCGCCCGAGCAGGCGCGCGGCGCTCCGCCCGACCCCGCGCAGGACCTCTACGCCGTCGGGCGGGTCGCCCTCGAGCTGCTCACCGGGCTGCCGCCGTCGGGCCAACCTGCGATCCCCTCGCACCCGCTCCGCCCGCTGCTCGAGCGGCTCCTGGTCGCCGATCCCGCCCGGCGCATCGCCACCGCCGACGCGGCGCTGCGGCTGCTGCGGCGGCTCCCGGTGCCGCCTCCCGAGTGCCCGCCGGTGCCCGACCGGCTCGGGCCGGCTCCCCGCCCGCGGCGTACGCCCTCCGTGCCCACCGACGGCGCGGACTGGCTCGCCTGGCTGGCGGTCGCCTCCCTGGTCGGCGTGGTCGCCGGGTGTCTGTACGTCCTCCTAGGCTGGGCCGCATGAGCACCGCCAGCACCCTCCCCATCGGCGCCCACGTCGAGCAGACCGACCCCGTCGCCGAGGCCGTCGCGCGCGGCACCGGCCTCGTGCAGTTCTTCCTCGGCGACCCCCAGGGCTACCAGGGCCCCGAGGTGCGGTTCGAGGGCGGGCCGGCGGCGCTGCGCGCGGCGGCCGAGGACGCCGGCGTCGACCTCTACGTCCACGCCCCCTACATCGTCAACGTCGCCACGACCAACAACCGGATCCGGATCCCGAGCCGCAAGCTGCTCCAGCAGCACATGGACGCCGCGGCCGAGATCGGGGCGAAGGGGCTGATCGTCCACGGCGGCCACGTCAACAAGAGCGACGACCCGGCGGTCGGCTTCGACAACTGGCGCAAGGCGATCGAGGCCACCGACCTCAAGATCCCGCTCCTCATCGAGAACACGGCAGGCGGCGACAACGCCATGGCGCGCCACCTCGACCGCATCGCCGGCGTGTGGGACGCGATCTCGGCGGCCGAGGGCGCGGAGCAGGTCGGGTTCTGCCTCGACACCTGCCACGCGTGGGCCGGTGGGATCGACCTGGGCGACGCCGTCGAGCGGGTCCGTGCCATCACCGGCCGCATCGACCTCGTGCACGCCAACGACTCGCGCGACGCGTTCGGCTCGGGCGCCGACCGGCACGCCAACTTCGGCGCGGGCCACCTCCCGCCCGACGAGTTCGCCGGTGTCGTGCGGGAGGCGGGCGCCCCGGTCATCTGCGAGACGCCGGGCGGCGCGAGCGAGCACCTGGCCGACTTCGCCTGGCTCCGCGAGCACCTCTGACCGACGACACGGCGGAGCGAGGGCGGGACCAGGTGGTGTGCCCGCCGCCCACCGTGAGGCACCGCCCGGTGGTGAAGCCGCCGACCTGCCGGCGCGACGCTCAGACGGTGTCCCGACGCACCAGCTCGGGCACGAAGACGACGCGACGCGGGGCGCCACGTCCACCCTGGCCGATGGCCTCCGTGAGGAGCCGGACCGCCTCGGTGACCATCTGGTCGATCGGGTTGCGCAGCGTGGTCAGGGGCGGCTGGGTGCGTTCGGCGACGCCGAGGTCGTCGTAGCCGACGATCGCGACGTCGTCCGGGACCCGGATGCCGCGGGCCTCGAGCTCGCGCATCGCGCCGAGTGCCATCAGGTCGGAGGCAGCGAAGATGCCGTCGATGTCGCCGTCGATGTCGAGGAGCTCGGCGCAGGCCTTGGTCCCGCTGTGCTCGGTGAAGTCGCCGTAGGCGACCCGGCTGCTGTCCAGGCCCGCGGCGTCCAGCTCCTGGCGCCAGCCCATGAGCCGGTCGTGGCCGGCGCGCATGTCGTGCGGTCCGGCGATCGCGGCGATCCTGCGCCGACCGCTCTCGACCAGGACCCGTGCGGCCTGGGCGGCGGCACCGGCGTTGTCGCTGTCGACGACGGAGACCCGGTCGGCGCCGACCCACGGGGTGCCGATGAACACGCACGGGAGCCCGAGGTCGGAGAGGTGCTCGGCGAGACGGTCGTCGCGGTGGTGGGACGCGACGATGGCGCCGTCGACGTAGCGCCCGCGCAGGTAGAGGAGCATCCGCGCCTCGTCGCCCGGCTGGGCGAGCAGGAGCACGAGCTGCAGGTCGTGCTCGCGCAGCGAGCGCGCCACGGCGTGCAGCATCCGCGCGAAGAACGGGTCGGAGAAGATGCGCTCGTCCGACTCGGGCAGGATCACCGCGACGGAGCCGGTCCGCTGCATGACGAGGGAGCGGGCGGCACCGTTCGGCGTGTAGCCGAGCTCCCGGACGGCGTCGAGGACCGCGGCCTGCGCCTTCGCGCTCACCTTGGACCTGCCGTTGATCGCACGCGACGCCGTCGCCTTGCTGACCCCCGCCAGCCTGGCCACATCGTCCAGCGTGGACGCGTGCGCCTTCCCCACCACGTGGGTCACGCTACTGGCAGGCCGTTCGCCACGGCCACCTCCGAGAACCACCGGGCGCTGTCCTTCGGCGTGCGCACCTGGGTGGCGTAGTCGACGTGGACGATGCCGAAGCGGTGGGCGAAGCCGTAGCTCCACTCGAAGTTGTCCATCAACGACCACACGAAGTAGCCGCGCACGTCGACGCCCGCGTCCACCGCGTCCAGCACCGCGTGCAGGTGCTGCTCGATGAACTGCTGCCGGCCGGTGTCGTGGATGGCACCGTCGACCACCACGTCGTCGGCCATCGCACCGTTCTCGGTGATGTAGATCGGCGGAGCGTCGTAGGTCCCCGCGAGCCGGACGAGGAGGCGCGTCAGCGCGTCCGGGTCGATCTCCCAGTCACGGTCGGTCGTCGGCCGGCCGGTGCGCGGGAACACGAAGCCACCACCGGGGTACGGCGACTCGCGGGGACGCGGGGAGTGCTGGATGCGGCTCCCGAGGAGCTCGTCCGGCTCGACGTCGCACGGCAGAGCCGCCGGGAGGTCGGGGTGGTAGTAGTTCACACCGAGGAAGTCGGTCGGCGCACTGATCAGCTCGAGGTCGCCGTCCTGGACGAAGTCCTCCCAGGGCCGGCCCCCGAAGAGCATCCCCGCGGTGTCACGGGACAGGTCGTCGGCGTACTTCCCGAGGAACAGCGGGTCGAGGAAGACCCGGTTGTGGAAGCCGTCGAGGCGCCGGGCCGCGTCGACGTCGTCGTCACGGGTCGGGTCGAAGGGATCGGCCACCGTCGGGTTGAGGGTGATGCCTACAGCCTTGCCGTTGTCGGGGGTTCCGCCGCGGCGGCGGAACTCGTCGACGAACAGGCCGTGCCCGACGAGCAGGTGGTGCGCGGCGACGACGCCGGCGACTCCCTCACGGCGTCCGGGCGCGTGGCCACCGCTGGTGTAGCCCATGAAGGCGGAGCACCAGGGCTCGTTGTGGGTCGTCCAGCTGTCGACGCGATCGCCCAGGACGTCGTGCACGGCCATCGCGTAGTCCAGGAAGCGGTGCGCCGTGTCGCGGTTGGTCCAGCCGCCGTCGTCCTCCAGCGCCTGCGGGAGGTCCCAGTGGTAGAGGGTGAGCCAGGGCGTGATCCCGGCCGCCAGCAGCTCGTCGGTGAGCCGGCTGTAGAAGTCCAGCCCGGCCCTGTTGACCGCGCCGCCGTCGGGGCACACCCGCGGCCAGGCGACGGAGAAGCGGTAGGACCCGAGGTCGAGCGCCTTCATCAGCGCGACGTCCTGCGGCATCCGGTCGTAGTGCTCGCAGGCCACGTCGCCGGTGTCGCCGTGGAGGATCGCACCGGGCACCCGGGTGAAGGTGTCCCAGATCGACGGGGTGCGCCCGTCGGCGGCCACGGCGCCCTCGATCTGGTAGGCCGCCGCAGCGGCCCCCCAGAGGAAGTCGGCGGGGAACGGTCGGATCGTCGTCATCCCTTGACGGCTCCTTGCATGATGCCGGCCACGAGCTGGCGGCCGGTCGCGATGAACAGAAGCAGCAGCGGGATCGTCGCGAGCAGGGTGCCGGCCTGGAGCAGCGCGATGTCGGCGATGCCTCCCGCGGGCGCGATCTTGAGCTGGTCGAGAGCGGTCTGGAGGGTCTGCACGTCGGAGCCCTGCAGGATCAGCAGCGGCCACATGAACTCGGTCCAGGTGTGCATGAACGTGAACAGGGCGAGGATGGCCATGGCCGGTCGGGCCGCGGGCACCGCGACGGTCCAGAAGGTGCGCATCTGCGTGCAGCCGTCCATCCGCGCTGCCTCGATGAGCTCGTCCGGGATCGCGTCGACGAGGTACTGGCGCATGAAGAACACGCCGAACGCGGTGACCAGGAAGGGCAGGACCACGGCGGTGCGGGTCCCTGCGAGCCCCAGGTTGCTGAACTCCTTGAGCAGCGGCACGAACGCGAGCTGGGTCGGCACCGCCAAGGTCGCGACGACGAAGCCCATGGCGAGGTTGGCGCCCCGGAACCGCAGCTTGGCGAGGGAGTAGCCGGCCAGGGTGGAGAAGAACACCACCGACGCCGCCGAGACGCTCGAGATGATCACCGAGTTGCCCAGCGCCGACCAGAAGTCGATCTGGTCGAAGACGCGCCGCGCGTTGTCGAGGAAGTGGCCGCCCGGGTAGAGCGGCGGCGGGCTCTGGATCGCGCGCTCCTTGGTCACCGAGCCGATGACGAACGACCAGTAGAGGGGGAAGGCCGAGCCCGCCACGAAGGCGGAGAGCAGGCCGTAGACGAGGAACCCGGGACGCCGGCTCATCGCTCGGCCCTCCTCTGCAGGTGGCGGGTGAGGAGGAACTGGAGCAGCGCGATGCCGATGATGAGCAGCACGATCAGCCACGTGGCCGCGGCGGCCCGCGGGTAGGGGTCGGTGCCGCTGTTGGAGGTGTTGAACACGTACATCGTCAGCGTCTGGTACTGGTAGTTCGCGCCGCCCTGGAACTGCAGGTTGGTGTCGAAGAGCCGGGGCTCGGTGAAGATCTGCATCCCGCCGATGGTCGCGGTGACGATGACGAAGAACATCGTCGGGCGGATCGACGGCAGCGTGACGTGGAGGAACTGCCGCACGCGGTTGGCGCCGTCGATCGCCGCCGCCTCGTAGATCTGGCGCGGGACCGCCTGCATCGCGGCGAGGATGATGAGCGTGTTGTAGCCGGTCCAGCGGTAGTTGACCATCGTGGCGATGGCCGTCCAGCTGGCGAAGCGGTCGGAGTGCCAGCTGACGCCGGGGAGGCCGACCGCGCGGATGACCTCGTTGACCAGACCGGACTTGTCGGCGAAGAGGCTGCCGAAGATCAGCGCGGTCGCGGCCGGGGCGACGACGAACGGCAGGAGGACGCTCATCCGCCACCAGGTCCGTCCCCGCAACGGCGTGTCCAGCATCCCGGCGATGACCGTGGCGATGACGACCTGCGGCACCGAGGAGAGCAGGAAGATGCCGATGGTGTTCCAGAAGGCCTTGTGGAACACCGGGTCCGTGAGCACGTGGGCGTAGTTGGCGAAGCCGACGCCGGCACCGTGGTCGGCCCCGTAGCGCGGCCAGGAGAAGAAGGAGAGATACCCCGAGTAGGCCATCGGGTAGACCCCGACGAGCAGGAACACCAGGAAGAACGGCAGGAAGTAGAGGTACGGCGAGATCCGGAAGTCCCACCGGGACAGCTTCTGGCGCCACGTCAGCGGCGTCGTCGGCGGACGGGCCCGCTCCTCCGACTCACCGGCCCTGAGCGCCTCGACGGTCGTCATCGGGCTGCTCCTCTCGTGGGTGGGGGGCCGGTGCCCCGGGCCGGGGAGGTCGTCGGGACCTCCCCGGCGGAGGCGTCCGTGCTGGACGGGGACATCGGTCAGGACAGGCTCTCGACGGCCTGCTCGAACGTCGCCCACGACTTGTCCGGCGAGGTGCCTTCGTCGACGCGCTGGATCGCGGTGAGGAAGAGGCCGAGGATGTCGGAGTACTTGTCACCCTTGTAGGGGTGGCCGGGCTCCACCGCGGCGGCCCGGTTGGCGAGGATCTGCGCGGTGGGGGCGTCGTTGAAGTAGGGGTCGGTGATGTTGTCCGCGGCGAGGGACTCCTGCGCCCCGATGTTGGCCGGGTAGTTGCCGGCGGCCTCGAAGGCGGCGAGCTGCTGCTCGGTGTCGGTCAGCCAGTTGGCGAGCTCCTTGGCCTCCTCCTGGTGCTCGGACTGCATCGGCACGGCGAGGTAGGACCCGCCCCAGTTGCCGCCGCCGCCCGGGAAGGCGTCGACGAAGTCCCAGCCCTCGACGTCCGGAGCGGCCGACTTCACGTTGGAGAACATCCAGCCGGGGCAGGGGATCGTGGCGAAGCCGTCGTTCGTGAAGCCGGCCTCCCAGTCCTCGTCCCACTGCACGACGCGCGGGGAGAGGGTGTCGACCTTGCTGGTGACGGTCTCCCAGACATTCTGCAGCTCGGGGTTGTTCACCTCGACCTCGTTGTCCTCGGTCTGGAAGGGGAACTCGGTCTGGTTGAGCATGGCCTGGGCGATCGCCCCGCTCGAGTCGAACCACTTCGTCCCGGGCAGCTCCTCGGTGAGCTGCTCGCCGGCGGCGAAGTAGCTGTCCCAGCTCTCGAAGACAGCCTTGACCTCCTCGCGGTCACTCGGCAGCCCGGCCTTCTCGAAGAGGTCGGCGCGGTAGCAGAAACCCTCGGGTCCCGCGTCGGTCGGGTAGGCGACCTGCTTGCCGTCGGCGGTCTGGCCGTTCTCGTACGCGTACTCCACCCAGCGGTCGTCGAGCGAGGGGTCGGTGAGGTCGGCGAACTGCTCGGAGGCGCCATCGGTGAGGAACTGCGGCATCGCGTCGCCCTCGATCGCGATGACGTCGGTCAGGCCGTCACCGGCCTGCAGGGCCTGGGTCATCGTCTGCTTCCACGGGTCCCAGTCGGCGATCTTGGTCATCTTGACCGAGAAGGGACGCTCGGGGTCGGCGTTCCACTGCTCGATGAGCGCGTCGTAGCCGAAGTCGCTGAACGTCGTGATGGTGAGGACGTCGTCCTTGCCGAGCGAGGCCTGGCTCGCGTCGGAGTCGCCTCCGCAGGCGGCCGTGGTGCCGGCCACGAGTGCCAGGGCGGCACCGACGGCGGCCTTTCGTCGAGTGGTGGAGTGGCGCATGGTCTGGTGCTCCTCGCGGTCGAGCCGATGGTGGAATCGGTTCCACCGTTGTTGCCGTGAAACTATGACCGCCATCACACACAGCGTCAAGGGCTGCGCGTGCACCAGCTGAGAACGCCGCCGGGGAGCGCGTGCAATCGGTTCCATTCACGGACCCCTCTCTCTAGGATTCGTGCGTACGCTCACCCCCGTCCCAGTTCCGGAGGAAGCCATCCGAGCCGCGCAGCTGACCGACGTCGTCACGCACCACGGAGAGGGCATCTGCTGGGACCCCGCCCTGTCGCGGCTGCGCCTGGTCGACGTCTCCGAGGGCGACCTCCTCACCCTCGACGGGGAGCGCCTCGAGTCACGCCTCGACGTGGGTGCTGTCGTGGGGGCGTGGCGTCCCCGCACGAACGGGGGCGTCGTGGTCGCGACGGACGACCGGTTCGTCCTGCTCGACCCCACGGGCGCCCTCGAGTGGACCTCGCCCTCGCTGTTCGGCCCCGGTCGCCGCATGAACGACGGAGGGTGCGATCGGCAGGGGCGGTTCTACTGCGGCTCGATGGACGTGCATGCGATGCCCGGACAGGGCACCCTGTGGAGGCTCGACCCGGACCGCACGGTCTCGCCGGCGATCACGGACCTGACGATCCCCAACGGGCTCGTGTGGTCCGTGGACGGGACCCGCGCCTTCCACGTCGACACCCCGCGGGGCTCGATCGACGTGCTGGAGCACGACGGCGACACCGGGGCCCTGGCGAACCGGCGACCGGTGGCGCACGTGTCCGGGGGGGACCCCGACGGCATGGCGCAGGATGCGCACGGGGGTCTCTGGGTCGCGTTGTGGGGCGGGTCCGCGGTGCACCGCTACTCCCTCGACGGCACGCTCACCGCGGTCGTCGAGGTGGATGCGGTCCAGGTGTCGTCGTGCGCCTTCGGCGGACCGGGCGACACACATCTCTACATCACCACGTCCCGACAGGGCCTGGGTGAGTCCGAGGACCCCGCGGCGGGTGCGGTGTTCTGCGTCGACGTGGCCGTCGAGGGAGCACCGGTCGCGGCGTTCAGCGCGTGAGGGGCCGTCGACGCAGTGCCCGGCACGGTGGTCGCGGCGCCGGGTGAGCCGTCGTGGCGGGGGCGCGGACAGCTACGGGTCCGAAGCACCCCGGGGCCGACCTCGACGATGCGTTGGGGAAGTCCGAGGTTTCTCCGACGATCCCCCTGGGTACACCCGTTCGGGGGTGCCCCACGGGAAAAGGGCGGACGCCGTGCAACCGATCCGTTGTGGCGTGCGTCTCTCCTGGCGAAGGGACCAGACACGCACGGGGGTCGTGTCTGGTCCCTTGTAGCCTTGCCGGGGTGACGACCCCCCTGACGCTGCGCCCGATCTCCGCGCTGCAGCACCGAGACCTGATCGCCAGCCGGTCGTCCGCGAGCTTCCTGCAGACCCCGGCCTGGGCGAGCGTGAAGGCCGAGTGGCGCGCCGAGTCGATCGGCTGGTTCCGCGGCGACGAGCTCGTCGGCGCGGGCCTGGTGCTCTACCGCCAGCTGCCGAAGGTCCGGCGCTACCTCGCCTACCTGCCCGAGGGCCCGGTGATCGACTGGTCGGGCGACGACCTCGCCGACTGGCTGGCGCCGATGGTCGCGCACCTCAGGCACCAGGGCGCCTTCGCGGTGCGGATGGGACCGCCGGTCCTCACCCGCCGCTGGTCGGCCGAGCAGGTCAAGGCGGGGATCGCCGACCCGGCGGTGCACCGCCTCGGCGACGTGCCTCCGCTCGAGCGCACCCAGCAGGGTGCCCGGGTGGTCGCCCAGCTCCACGAGCTCGGTTGGCAGCATCAGTCGGCGGCGGGCGGCTTCTCCGCCGGTCAGCCGCAGTTCAACTTCCAGGTCCCGCTGGTCGACGACGAGGGCCGCCCGCGCACCGAGGCCGACGTCCTCGCCGGGATGAACCAGCTGTGGCGGCGCAACATCAAGAAGGCCGACAAGGCGGGGGTCGAGGTGAGCCCGGGCCAGCGCACCGACCTCAAGGCGTTCCACGACCTCTACGTCCACACTGCCGAGCGCGACCACTTCACCCCGCGCCCGCTGTCCTACTTCGAGACGATGTACGACGCCCTGGCCGCCGAGGACCCCGGCCGGATCCAGGTCTGGCTGGCGCGCCACGACCACGACCTGGTCGCGGCGACCATCGGGATCCGGGTCGGCACCCACGCCTGGTACTCCTACGGCGCCTCGTCGACCGAGAAGCGCGAGGTCCGCGGCTCCAACGCCGTGCAGTGGGCGATGATGCGCGACGCGCTCGGCGCGGGCGCCCACGTCTACGACCTGCGCGGCATCACCGAGACCCTTGACGCCGACGACCCGCACCTCGGTCTGATCCAGTTCAAGGTCGGCACCGGTGGCCAGGCGGTCGAGCACGCCGGCGAGTGGGACCTGCCGCTCAACCGGGCGATCTACAAGGCCTTCCAGCTCTACCTGGCGCGCAGGGGGTGAGGCGCGGATGAGCCTGACCCTCACGGTGGACGGCGAGCGGTGGCGCTCGCACCTGCTCCGCACGGTCCGCGACCACCCGGGCATCGTCCCGGTCGCCAAGGGCAACGGCTACGGCCTCTCGCTCCCCCGCCTCGCCCGGCGCGCGCAGTGGCTGGCCGACCACGCCGACGAGACCGGCGCGCCGCTCGACACCCTCGCGGTCGGCACGTACGACGAGGTCGAGCCGGCGGCGAGCCGCTACTCCGGTGACCTCCTGGTGCTCACCCCCTGGCGCCCGTTCGGCGCGGCCCTCGACCTCGACGCCCGCACCGCCTCGCGCGTCGTGCACACCGTCAGCCGCCCCGACGACCTGGTGGCGCTGCGCGAGCGCGACCCCGGCGCCCGTTTCGTCCTGGAGCAGCTCACCTCGATGCTGCGCCACGGCATGACCCGCCGCGACCTCGCCACGGCGGCCGCGACGCTGGGCACGGCGCGCAGCGGGCTGCGCGGGGTGGCCATGCACCTGCCGCTCAACACCACCTCCCACCTCGGCGAGGTCAACCGCCTCATCAACGAGATCGTCGCGTCCGGGCTGCCGACCCGCACGGTCTTCGTCTCCCACCTCACGCGCGCCGAGCTCGCCGCCCTGGCCACCACCTATCCCGACTTCACCGTGCGCCCGCGCATCGGCACCGACCTCTGGCTCGGCGACCGTGGCGCCCTCTCGGTCACCGCCACGGTCCTCGACGTGCACGAGGTCGAGCGCGGCGACACCTTCGGCTACCGGGGCCGCAGCGCGCCCAAGCACGGCCACATCGTGGTGGTCAGCGGTGGCACCGCCCACGGCATCGGCCTCGAGGCCCCCACCGGCGACCAGTCGCTGAAGGCGCGGGCCGCGACGCTGGCCCGCGGCGGCCTCGACGCCGTCGGCTTCGTACGCTCGCCGTTCTCCATCGACGGCAAGCAGCGGCTGTTCGCCGAGCCGCCCCACATGCAGGCCTCGATGCTGTTCGTCCCCTCAGGGGCGCGCGTCCCCCACGTCGGTGAGGACATCGAGGTGCGGGTGCGCTTCACCGCGACCGACTTCGACCGCGTCGTCGTCGACTGACCCCGGCGGCCGCCAGCCGGCGTCGTCGTCCGGCCCGTCGACGGGCCCGGACGCGGCGTCACGCAGCACCGCACCGATGAGCCAGAGCAGACCGAGGACCCGCAGCAGCACCGCGACCCAGTAGGCACGGCCGTCGTCCGACACGGTCGGCTCCAGGGCCAGCCCGACGTACCAGCCCGTGATCACCCAGCTCACCAGGTGCAGCCCCTGCCACACCAGCAGGTCGCGCCAGCGGCGGACGGCCAGCGCGGCCAGCGGCAGCAGGAGCAGCGCCGACTCGGGCGGGGCCGACGGCGCCACCACCAGGCCGGCGGCCAGCAGCACCAGCCCGGCGCGCGCGGTCGTCATCGCCGTGGGCCGGCCGGCCCGGCGCACGAGCCACCACGCTGCGGCCGCCGCGAGCGCGAGGACGCCCACCTGGCCGAGCGTGCGGACCGTGGTCGAGGCGCCGATGCCCGTCTGGTCGAGCAGCAGCCAGATCGAGCCGATGTCGAGATCGGGCCCCGTCGCCCGGCCGGGCAGGGTGAGGACGACGTAGGCCGCACCCGCCGCGAGGAGCGCGTCGACCCGGTCGCGCAGCCGTCCTCCGACGGCGAGCACGCCCACCAACGCCAGCGCCACAGGGAGCGCGAACGCCGCCCCCACGCCGGCGCCGACCCCCGCCAGCCACGGACGCCCGGAGGTCCAGCCCCACAGCAGGACGGCGACGCCCACGGCTGCGACGAGCTCCCACGAGAGCCAGTGGACGAGCAGCACCGGGCCGAGCGCCCAGCCCGCGGCGGCCCACGGCCGCCGGCGGTCGACCCGCACGAGGAGCGCCGTCGCCAGCAGGGCCAGCGCGGCGAGGAGGACCGCCAGCCCCGCGGTGGTCGCGACGGTGCCCGAGCCGGGCAGCACCGCGGTGGCGCGCTCGACCCCGTCGGTGAGCCAGGCGGCCACCCGCGGCGGCGACCCGGCGTCGACCGACCTGCCGGCCAGGTCGGTCCAGCACAGCTCGGTGAGGGGCTGGTGCTCGTTGCCCCAGCCCGTGGGCACGCAGGCCGTCTTGGCCAGCATCCCGGCGGCGAGGGTGACCGCGGTGGCGCCGGCGAGCACCCGTGCGGCCGACCACCAGGGGTGGCCGGCGGCGTGCGCTCCCAGCGGACCGCCCGCGACCTCCGACATGGCCGCCGCGACCGGGTCGACGCGCGTCGGCGCCTCGACGGGCTCGGGCTGCTCGGGCTGGGCGCGGTCCACGGCCGGGGTCAGGGTCGGACGTCGGCCAACGGGGAGCAGGGCTGGAGGCGCCCGCTCGGCGGGGGGACGCCCGGCGTGGGCGGCGTCTCGGGTGGCAGCGTCGGGATCTCGGTCGGCAGCGTCGGTGTCTCCGTGGGCACCGGAGTCTCGGTCGGCAGCGGCGTCTCCGTCGGCGTCTCCGTCGGCGTCTCGGTGGGAGTCTCCGTGGGGGTCTCGCTCGGCTCGCTCGGCTCGAGGGTCGGCGACGGCGTGTTGGACGGCTGCGGCGTCGAGGAGGACGGCGGCGGCGGGGGCGGCGTGTACTCGTGGCCGTCCTCGGGCGCGTCGCCGTCGACGAAGACCGGCTCGGGGAAGTCCTCGACCTCCTTGCCCTCCATCACCCGCTGCATGATGTCGGTCCACGTCTTGGCGGGGTAGTTGCCGCCGAAGTAACCGGACTTGCCGTCCGAGCTGGTCGGCAGCCACAGGTCGGCCCCGTCGGGTCGCGGGACGTCGAGGCCCTCACGGCCCCGGCCGCGGACGTACATGACGGCGGTGGAGACCTGCGGCGTCATCCCGACGAACCACGAGGAGGAGACCTCCTCCTTGTCGTTGGTGGCGGTGCCGGTCTTGCCCGCGGCCGGGCGGCCCAGCGCGAGCGCCTCGGTGCCCGACCCGGACTCGACGACCTTCTGCAGCGCGTAGGTCACGTCGGCCGCGATGTCGGGGTCCACCGTCTCCTTGCTCCGCTCGCTGGCCTCGTAGAGCACCTCGCCGCTGCGGTCGACGACCTTCTGCACGACGTGGACCTCGTTGCGCACCCCGCCGTTGGCCAGGGTGGCGTAGGCGTTGGCCATGTTGATCGGGCTCACCTGCGCCGTGCCGAGGGTGACGCCGATGTTGTCCTGGAAGTCGATCGAGCTGCGCGGGATGCCCCAGCGCTGCGGCTCGTTGCCCGGGATGCCGAGGTCCTCGGCGGCCTGGATGACCTTCTGCGGGCCGCCGTCCATCGAGTCGACCATGTCGACGTAGGCGGTGTTGATCGAGTTCTCGGTCGCCTCGAGCATGGAGACCGCAGAGCCGTAGTCGGTGTCGCCCTGGTTGCCGAACTCGGTGCCGGCGATGTCGATCGGGCTGTTGCCCTCGAAGGTGTCGTTGAGGGAGTAGCCCTCGCGGATGGCTGCGACGTTGGTGGCGGCCTTCATCGTCGAGCCCGCCATGCCGCCGGCGACGGCCCAGTTGATCTGCGACTCGAGGTAGTCCTGGCCGCCGTAGAAGCCGAGCAGCTCGCCGGTGGCGGTGTCGACGGTGGCGGCACCGACGTGCAGGTCCTTGTTGCCCGCGGGGCCGGGCATCCCGGCGTCCGGGCGCTGCGCGGTCACGGCCTCCGCGACGTCGCTCATCACCTCGGGGTCGAACGTCGTGGTGATCCGCAGGCCGCCGCCGTCGATCTCGTCCTCGCTGGCGATGTTGCGGGCCAGCAGCTCCTGCTTGACCAGCGAGAGCATGTGGCCGCGCTGCCCGCCGTACTGGCTCTGGGCGGCGATCTTGGGGAACTTGGGCAGCCGCTTGACCGCCTTGTCGCGCTGCTCGGGGTCGATGGTGCCCATCTCGGCCATGCTGTCGAGCACGTAGGCGTAGCGGCCCTTGAGGTCCTGCCGCGCCTCCTTGCCGTTGGCGGGGTCGTACTTGGAGGGGTTGTTGAGCACCGTCGCCAGGACGGCTGACTGGCGCAGGTTGAGCTTGCTGGCCGGGCGGTCGAAGTAGGCCTCCGCCGCGGCCTCGATCCCGTAGGCGCCGCGACCGAAGTAGATGGTGTTGAGGTAGCCCTCGAGCACCTCCTCCTTGCTCAGCTGCTGCTGGATCTTGAGCGAGACGACGGCCTCGCGGATCTTGCGCTTGTAGCTCTGCTCGCTGGTCAGGTAGAGGATCTTGACGTACTGCTGGGTGATCGTGGAGGCGCCCTGTCGGGCGTTGCCGCGGGCGTTGGAGAAGAGCGCGCGGGCGATGCCCTTGGGGTCGAGGCCCTTGTCGGTCCAGAAGGTCTGGTTCTCCGCGGCGACGACGGCGTCCTGCATCGTCTCGGGCATCTGCGACAGCGGGATGGAGACCCGGTTCTGCTCCTCGTAGTAGGTGCCGAGCTCCTGCTCGCCGTCGCGGTAGTAGACGAAGGTGGTCTGGGACTCGAAGTCCTCGTTGGGCTCGGGGATGCTGATCGCCTGGTAGAGCACGACCACCACGCCGCCGAGGACGATGGCTCCGACCACACCGAGGACGGCGAGGACCTTGGCGATCCTGGCCGCTCGCTGCTTCCCCGTACGCCGCGGCTGGGGCCGCCGGGTCTGGGCCTTGCCGTCGGCCCTCCGCTTCTTCACACTCACGCGGCAAGGGTAAGGGGAACGCTCAGGGCATCCCGATTCGTCGCCAGCGGATATATCGGTACGATAGGTCACATGGCACGCCGCGGGGACACCATCGAGCTCGCAGTCCTCGGACTGCTGCACGAGGGACCCATGCACGGCTACGAGCTGCGCAAGCGGCTCAACCTGATGCTCGGCTGGGGGCGCGTGCTGTCCTACGGCTCGCTCTACCCCGCCCTCAAGAAGATGCTCCGCGCCAACCTCATCACCGAGGTGAGCACCACCACCACCACGACGAGCCGCCGCCCGCGCATCGTCTACGAGGTCACCCCGGCCGGCCACGAGCAGTTCCAGCGCCTGATGTCGGAGGTCGGACCCACGGCGTGGGAGGACGACAACTTCGACATCCGCTTCGCCTTCTTCTCCTCCACCGACATGGAGATCCGCCTGCGGGTCCTCGAGGGTCGCCGCTCGCGCCTGCAGGAGCGGCTGGCCCGCGTCCAGGACGAGCTGGCCCGCACCCAGGCCGAGGTCGACCGCTACGCCGGCGAGCTCCAGCGCCACGGCGTGGAGTCGGTGGAGCGCGAGGTCCGCTGGCTCTCCGACCTGATCCGCGCCGAGCGCGGCGACGAGGCCGGCGGCTCCGCGGCCGCCCAGGCGCTCAACCAGTCGGCGCGGCCCACCACCGAACCCCTGCACTGAGCACCTTCCCCCAGCACCTGCACCGAGCACCACAGCACGGCACAGCAGCACGACCAGCAGCACCGACCAGCAGCCGGGAACACCAGAAAGAGAAGGAGACCCCCATGGGTTCTGTACGAGTAGGGATCGTGGGAGTCGGCAACTGCGCCACGTCCCTCATCCAGGGCGTGGAGTACTACAAGGACGCTGACCCCACCGGGACCGTGCCGGGGCTCATGCACGTCGTCTTCGGTGACTACCACGTCAAGGACGTCGAGTTCGTCCTCGCCTTCGACGTCGACGACAAGAAGGTCGGCAAGGACCTCTCCGAGGCCATCGACGCCTCGGAGAACAACACGATCAAGATCTGCGACGTCCCCACGCTGGGTGTCGAGGTCAAGCGCGGCCCGACGATGGACGGTCTCGGCAAGTACTACCGCCAGACCATCGAGGAGTCGGCCGCCGAGCCGGTCGACGTCGTCCAGGCGCTCAAGGACGCCGAGGTCGACGTCCTGGTGTCCTACCTCCCGGTGGGCTCCGAGCAGGCCGACAAGTTCTACGCCCAGTGCGCGATCGACGCCGGCGTGGCCTTCGTCAACGCGCTGCCGGTCTTCATCGCCTCCGACCCCGAGTGGGCCAAGAAGTTCGAGGACGCGGGCGTCCCGATCGTCGGCGACGACATCAAGAGCCAGGTCGGCGCCACCATCACCCACCGCGTGATGGCCAAGCTGTTCGAGGACCGCGGCGTCGCGCTGGACCGCACCTACCAGCTCAACGTCGGCGGCAACATGGACTTCAAGAACATGCTCGAGCGCGAGCGCCTGGAGTCCAAGAAGGTCTCCAAGACCCAGGCCGTGACGTCCAACCTCAAGGGCGAGCTCGCCGACAAGATCAGCGACCGCAACGTCCACATCGGCCCGTCCGACTACGTCGCCTGGCTCGACGACCGCAAGTGGGCCTACGTCCGCCTCGAGGGCCGTGCCTTCGGTGACGCCCCGCTCAACCTCGAGTACAAGCTCGAGGTCTGGGACTCCCCCAACTCGGCCGGCATCATCATCGACGCGGTCCGCGCGGCGAAGATCGCCAAGGACCGTGGCATCGGCGGCCCGATCCTGCCGGCCTCGGCCTACCTGATGAAGTCCCCGCCGGTGCAGATGGCCGACGACCTCGGCCGCGCCGAGCTGGAGAAGTTCATCAGGGGCGAGTGACCCCGGCGTCCCCGGACGCCAGCACCACCCAGCACGACCCAGCACCACCAGCGGCCCCGCGGCCGGTCTCCGGACCCGCGGGGCCGCTGGCGTGTCCGCTGCGCCCGCGCCACGTCCGGCGCGCGGGGCATGTCGCTGCGGCGCGCGTCGGCGTACCGTGAAACGACACGGCACCGCACGGCACCGCACGGCGAGGGGCTTGCGCATGGGGGAGGGCGACCGACCCGCGGCCGCGGTGCCGGAGGCGTGGTGGGCGCTGCCCGACGACGACCTCCTCACCTCCCTCGGCAGCACCGACGCCGGCCTGGCCGCCGACGAGGCCGCGCGTCGGCTCGAGTCGGCCGGTCCCAACCGGCTCGCGCCCCCGCACCGGGTCTCCTGGCCCCTCGCCCTGGCCATGCAGTTCACCGAGCCGATCACCCTGATCCTGGTCGTCGCCAGCCTGATCTCCCTCGTGCTGCACGACGTCACCGACGCGGTGATCATCCTGACCATCGTCGGCCTCAGCGGCGTCCTCGGCTTCTGGCAGGAGCACCGGGCCTCGCTCACCGTCGCCCGGCTGCTCGCGCTGGTGCAGGTCCACGCCGACGTGCTCCGCGGTGGCGCCGAGGTCGAGGTGGCCCTCGAGCAGGTGGTGCCCGGCGACGTGGTGGTGCTGCACGCCGGCGACGTGGTGCCGGCCGACTGCCGGCTGCTGAGCGCCGACGCCCTCCAGGTCGACGAGTCCGCGCTGACCGGGGAGACCTTCCCCCGGCACAAGCGCCCCGGGGCGACGTCCGCCGACGCCTCGCCGGCCGACCGGCACGCAGTCCTGCTGCTCGGCTCCCACGTGGTCAGCGGCCGCGGCCTCGCGGTGGTGGTGGCGACCGGCGCCCGGACCGAGCTGGGCCGGTTGTCCGAGCGCCTGGAGCAGCAGCCCCCCGCGACCGGGTTCCAGCGAGGGATCCGTCAGTTCGGGCTGCTGCTCGCCCGGGTCACCGCCGGGCTGGCGCTGGTCATCCTGCTGCTCAACCTCGTGCTCGAGCGACCGTTCGTCGACTCACTGCTCTTCTCGCTCTCGCTCGCGGTCGGGCTGACCCCACAGATGCTCCCCGCGATCATCGCCGTCAGCCTGTCGGCCGGGGCGCGGCGGATGGCGCGCGATCGGGTCGTCGTACGCCGCCTCGACACCATCGAGGACTTCGGCGCGATGGACGTGCTCTGCACCGACAAGACGGGCACCCTCACGGTCGGGACGACCCGGCTGCACGCGGCGGTGGACGCCGACGGCGCGCCGAGCGACCTCGTGCTCGCCCTGGCGTCCCTCAACGCCGGGCTGCAGACCGGCTTCGTCAACCCCGTCGACGCGGCGATCGTGGAGCGGCGCCGCCCGGACCCGGACCACCGGGCGGTGGCGGAGCTGCCCTACGACTTCGAGCGCAAGCGCCTCGGCGTGCTGGTCGACGGCCCGACCGGGCGGCAGCTGGTGTGCAAGGGGGCGTACGCCTCCGTGGCCGACGCCTGCGCCGGCGTGGACCGCGCCGCGCTCGACGCCCGGTTCGCCGCGCTCAGCAGCCAGGGCTACCGGGTGCTCGGCCTGGCCCGGCGGCCGATGCCGGGGGCCGAGGACCTCCGCGCCGACGACGAGCGCGAGATGGAGTTCGTCGGCTTCCTGGCGTTCGCCGACCCGGCCAAGCCCGGTGCCGCCGACGCCCTGAGCGAGCTGCGGGAGGCCGGGATCAGCGTGCGGATGATCACCGGCGACAACCACCTCGCCGCCGCCCACATCGCCAGCCAGGTCGGGATGGACACCGCGACGGTGCTGACCGGCGACGACATCGACGCGCTGGACGACGCCCAGCTGGTCGGCCGGGTGCGCGACGTCGAGGTCTTCGCCGAGGTCGACCCGCTGCACAAGGAGCGGATCATCAAGGCTCTGCGCGACAGCGGGTCGGTGGTGGGCTACCTCGGCGACGGGATCAACGACGCGGCCGCGCTCCACCTCGCCGACGTCGGCATCTCGGTCGACACCGCGGTCGACGTGGCCAAGAGCGCCGCCTCGATCGTGCTGCTGGACAAGGACCTCGCGGTGCTCGGCCACGGCGTCCGCCTGGGGCGGCAGACCTTCGCCAACACCCTGAAGTACGTCTTCACCACCGTCAGCGCCAACTTCGGCAACGTCGCGAGCATGGTGATCGCCTCGGCGTTCCTACCCTTCCTGCCGCTGCTGCCGCGCCAGATCCTGCTGCTCAACTTCCTCTCCGACATCCCGAGCACCACCCTCGCCGTCGACCGCGTCGACCCCGAGCAGCTGGCCCGGCCCCAGCACTGGGACCTGCGCTTCGTGCGCGACTTCATGGTGGTCTTCGGACTGCTGAGCACCCTGTTCGACCTGCTGACCTTCGCGGTCCTGCTGCAGGTCTTCGACGCCGGCTCGACGCTGTTCCGCTCGGCGTGGTTCGTCGGGTCGACGCTGACCGAGCTGGCGGTGCTGATGGTGCTGCGCACCCGACGCGCCGCGTTCCGCAGCCGGCCGGGGCGCGCGCTCCTGCTCTCCTCGCTCGCCGTCGGGCTGCTGACCGTGGCCCTCCCGTTCGTGCCCGGCGTGTCGGAGGTGCTCGGCCTGGAGTCCCTGCCCATGGCCGTGGTCGGCGCGCTCCTGCTGATCACCCTCGGCTACGTCGTGGCGGCGGAGCAGCTCAAGCGCCACTTCTACCGCGCGGCGAACCGACCCCGGCCCGTGACCCCCCGCGGGCGGCACCAACGGTTGCTGCACGTCGTACGCGAGCACGGCGGGACCCGCGCGGGTGGGCGGTGACGGCGGTGCCCCGGCCGGAGGGGGCGTGGCGGGCGCGGACCCGAAGGGGGCGTGGCGCGTACTTGGTGGGGAAGTCTGACACCTGGAGGGGGTTGCAACCCCCTCCGAGTGACGGAGTCCCCGCTCGAGCGGGGACTCCGACAGGGGGACCCGACAGAGGCCGACAGGTCGGGACGAGCACGACGCCAGGCGCTACCCCTGGCGGGCGGCCCACCACGCGCGGAGGGCCGCCTCGGCGGCCTCGCGGGACATCGGGCCCTCGTCCATCCGCAGCTCGAGGAGGTGGCGGTAGGCCTCGCCGACCTCGCGGCCCGGGCCGATCCCGAGGACCTCCATGATCTGGTTACCGTCGAGGTCGGGCCGGATCGAGGCCAGCTCCTCCTCCTCCGAGAGCCGCGCGATGCGCTCCTCGAGCGAGTCGTACGTGCGCCGCAGCCGGTCGGCCTTGCGCTGGTTGCGGGTGGTGCAGTCGGCGCGGGTCAGGATGTGCAGCCGCTCGAGCTGGTCGCCGGCGTCGCGGACGTAGCGCCGCACGGCGCTGTCGGTCCACTCGCCCGAGCCGTAGCCGTGGAAGCGCAGGTGCAGCTCGACGAGGCGTGAGACGGCGTCGATGTCGTGGTTGGAGAAGCGCAGCGCCTGCATCCGCTTACGGGTCAGCTTGGCGCCCACCACGTCGTGGTGGTGGAAGGTCACCACGCCGCCGGGCTCGAAGCGCCGGGTGCGCGGCTTGCCGACGTCGTGCATCAGGGCCGCGAAGCGGGACACGAAGTCGGGGCCGCCGCCGAGGCGGTGCTCGAGCTCGATCGACTGCTCGAGCACGGTGAGGGTGTGCTCGTAGACGTCCTTGTGGCGGTGGTGCTCGTCGCGCTCGAGGGCCAGGGCCGGCAGCTCGGGCAGGACGTAGGACGCCAGGCCGGTGTCGACGAGGAGCGTGAGGCCGAGGCGGGGGTGCGGGGCGCACACCAGCTTGACCAGCTCGTCACGCACCCGCTCGGCGGAGATGATCTCGATCCGGCCCGCCATCGCGGTCATCGCCTCGACGACGTCGGGCGCGACGGTGAAGCCGAGCTGGGCGGAGAACCGCGCGGCGCGCATCATCCGCAGCGGGTCGTCGGAGAAGGAGTCCTCGGGGGCGCCGGGCGTGCGGAGCACGCGCTCGGCGAGGTCGACGATGCCGCCGAACGGGTCGACGAACTCACGGCTCGGCACCCGCACCGCCATCGAGTTGACGGTGAAGTCGCGCCGCCCGAGGTCGCCCTCGAGGGAGTCGCCGAAGTCGACGTCGGGCTTGCGGGAGGAGGCGTCGTAGCTCTCCGAGCGGTAGGTGGTGATCTCGACCTGCCACGGCCCCTTGCGGCAGCCGATCGTGCCGAAGTCGCGGCCCATGTCCCACACCGCGTCGGCCCAGCCCGACACGAGCCGCTCGGTCACGTCGGGGTGGGCGGAGGTGGTGAAGTCGAGGTCGTTCTGCAGCCGACCGATCATCGCGTCACGCACGGGACCGCCGACCAGCGCCAGCTCCTCGCCGGCGTCGGCGAACAGGGTGCCGAGCTCGTCGATGACCGACCCGATCCGGTCGAGCTCGTCACCGACCCGTCGCTGGATCTCGACGATCGTGAGGGGCTGCAGTGCGACGTCGGACACGACAGGCCAGTCTACGTGCCGGGCCGACGGGGCCGAGCAACTAGCATCGGGGCGTGCCCCGCCCGTCGTCGTTCCGTGCTGCCCTGGCGGGCCTCCTGACCGTCGGCATCGCCGGCGCCGGGCTCACCGCACCCGCTCCGGCGGCCCCCGCGGCCCTGTCGGACCCCCTCGTCGTGCACATCGACACCATCAGTCCGGTGCTGCCCCGTCGCGGTGACGTGGAGATCTCCGGCACCGTCACCAACGTCAGCGACGACACCTTCACCCGGGTCAACCTGCACGCGTTCTCCTCCGAGCTACCCATCCTCGACGCGGCCAACCTCGCCGCCTCGGCCACCATCGACGCGACCGAGTACGTCGGCGAGCGGGTGACGGTGCCCGGCACGTTCGACACCATCGAGGAGCTCCCGCCCGGAGCCACCGCCGAGTTCAGCGACTCCATCCCCGTGGAGCTCCTGGCCACCTCCGGAGAGCCCGGCGTCTACTGGATCGGCATCCACGCCCTCGGCGACGGGGCGGTGCCGCGCGACCTCGTCGCCGACGGCCGCGCCCGTACGTTCATCCCCCGCCTGCCCACCGGCGACAGGGTGCAGGAGGCGGCGGTGATCCTGCCGATCCGCAGCCGCGTCTGGTTCGCCGAGGACGGCTCCGTCGCCGGCACCGAGCGGTGGGCCCGCCGCCTCGCCGAGGGCGGCAGTCTCGACGGCGTGCTCGACATGGCCGAGTCGGCCGGCACCACGCCCCACAGCTGGCTGGTCGACCCCGCCGTGCTGCTCGCCCTCGCCCGCCTGGCGGCGGGCAACCCCCCGCGAGACCTCGCCCCCGACCCCACCGTGCCCGGCCAGGAGCCGACACCGGTCGAGCCCGACGGGGAGGAGACCACCGACCCCGCGGGCGAGACGGGGAGCCCGACCGACGCGGCGCCCACGGACGAGCCGACCGAGGGCGAGGCCGCGCTGGCCGCCGCCGCCGCGGCGTGGCTGGATCGCTTCCGGGGACTGGTTGCCCCGACCCCGGTGCTGACCCTTCCCTACGGCGACATCGACGTCTCGGCGGCGGTCCGCCACGACCGCACCCGCCTCGACCAGGCCGTCGCCCGTGCGGGCGCCGTCATGTCCGAGCTCGGGATCCCCTCCCAGCCCACGGTGGCGCCCGACAACGACGTGCTCAGCCCCGAGGCCCTCGCCGCGGTCACCGCGGGCACGGTCGTCCTGCTGGGCGACAACGCCTTCGAGATCCCACCGACCAGCCCGACCTCGGTCGTGCGGCTCCTGGGCCACGAGGTGGTCGTCACCAGCACCGGCGCCGAGGCGGGCGGCCCGGGCCCCACCCCCGCCAACGACCCCCTCGCGCTGCGGCAGCGCCTGATCAGCGAGGCGGCCCTCCGGCTGGACTCCGACGACACCGGGCCCCTGGTCGTCACCCTGCCGACGGTGTGGCGTGGCGAGGACGCGGCGTCGTTCTTCACCGACCTCGAGCAACGCTGGCTCGAGGTGGTGCCGGTCGACGAGATCGCGAGCCGCCCCGCCAAGGGTGTGCCGGCCGCCAGCCTGACCTACACCGAGGAGGACCTCGCCGCCGAGATCGGCGGCTCCGTCTTCGCCGCCGTCTCCCGGGCCACCGCGGCCGCCACCCTGCTCGAGCAGGTGCTCGTCCCCGTGACGACCATCGAGGCGACGGTGCTCGACGAGGTGCTCGTGTCGCTCTCCCAGCAGCACGGCGAGCAGCAGGGGATGGCGCGCACCGCGGCCAACCGGATCGAGGAGTCCCTGCAGGCCGACCTGGGCAGGATCGGGATCGAGGCACCGCCCGCGGTGACCCTCTCCGGCGACTCCGGCCCGCTCGGCGTCACCCTCGTCAACGGCCTCGACCAGCCGGTCGAGGTGCGGGTGCAGGTGCGCACCGACGGCGCGCTGACGCTCAGCGGCGGCGGCGTACGACGCCTCGGTCCCGGGGCGCGCAGCGTGGTGCGCTTCGAGGCCACCACGAGCCGCGCCGGTGTGCACAAGGTCCACCTGGCGGTCACCAGCCTCGAGGGCGTACCGCTCGGCGCGTCCGACGAGCTCCCCATCCGCGCGGCCCGGGTGAGCGCGCTCATCTGGATCGTCATGGCCCTCGGCGGCCTCGTGCTGTTCGGGATGGTCGGCTATCGGCTGCCGGGCCAGATCCGGGCGCGGCGCGCGCAGCTCGCGGCAGACCAAGCCGCAGACCAGGCAGCCGAGCGCGAGCAGGCCGACGCCGACGACCCACCCGACGAGCCCGACGACCAGCGGGACGAGCCCGCGCCGCAGTCCCCCGTCGGGGAGCGTTCGTGAGCGACCAGCGGGTCCTGGCCAACTCGGCCGTGATGGCGGCCGGCACGATCTTCTCCCGCGCGTCCGGATTCATCCGGAGCGCGCTGCTGGTGGCCGCGCTCGGCGCGGGGCTGCGCGGCGACCTGTTCACCATCGCCAACACCCTGCCCAACATGGTCTACATCCTGCTGGCCGGCGGCATCTTCAACGCCGTGCTGGTGCCGCAGCTGGTCCGGCGGATCACCGACGACCCCGACGGCGGCGACGCCTACGCCAGCCGGGTGATCACCCTCTCGGCGCTCTTCCTCGGCTCCGTCACGGTGCTGCTGGTCGTGCTCGCACCCCAGCTGCTGCGCCTCTACCTCGACGGTCGCCTCCTCGCCCCCGACCGGGTCGCGCACCTGGAGTCGATCGTCGACCTGACCCGATGGTGCCTGCCGCAGGTCTTCTTCTACGGCATGTACGTCCTAGTGGGCCAGGTGCTCAACGCCCGCGGTCGCTTCGGCCCGATGATGTGGGCGCCCATCGCCAACAACCTCATCTCCGTGGTGATGCTGCTGGTCTACCTCGTGGTCTGGGGATCGGTCGGCGACGGCCCCGAGCAGTACGCGCCGCTCGGCACCGACCAGGAGGTGCTGCTCGGCCTCGGCTCGACGCTGGGCATCGTGGCCCAGTTCGTGGTGCTCGTGCCCTACCTCCGGGCGTCGGGCTTCACCTACCGCCCGCGCTTCGACTTCCGCGACCCCGAGCTGCGCCACACCCTGTCGCTCGGCATCTGGACGGTCCTGTTCGTCATCGTCACCCAGGCGGCCTACCTCGTCGTGGTCAGGCTGGCCTCCGGCGGCACGGCCGGGGGCGGCGACGGCACCGGCTACACCGTCTACAGCAGCAGCCTGCTGATCATGATGGTGCCGCACTCGATCATCACCGTGTCGCTCGCCACCGCGATCCTGCCCCAGCTCTCCGTGCACGCCCACGACGGCCGGCTGCGTGACCTCGGCAGCACCGTCGGCTCGACGCTGCGCACCGCGCTCGCGCTCGTGCTCCCCTTCGCGGTCATCCTGCCGGTCGTCGCCGGCGACGTGGCCGGCTTCGCGTTCGGGTGGGGCGGCGGCGCCGACACCGCCGCCAGCTTCGCCCCGACCCTCGCCCTCTTCGGTCCGGCGCTGGTGTTCTTCACCATCCACTACTTCATGCTGCGCGGCTTCTACGCCATGGAGATGACGCGGCTGGTCTTCTTCATCCAGGTCGCGGTGTCGGCCACCAACGTCCTGGTCGCCACCGTGCTGGTGCCCTCGCGCCCGGCCGAGGAGACGGCGCCGATGCTCGTCGTCGCCTACCTGGCGTCGTACGTCGTGGGCGCGGTGGTGAGCTTCACCCTGCTCCGGCGCACGGTGGGCGGGCTCGAGACGCCCCAGCTGCTCCGGTTCCTGGTGCGGATGGCCGTGGTGCTCGCCTTCGCGGGCGCGACGGCGTGGCTGGTCGGGCTCGCCCTGGCCGACCTCGGTGAGCGTCCCGGGCCCCTGGTCGGGCTGGTCCGGGGCGGGGCCAGCGCGCTGGCCGGGTTCGTGGTCGTGCTCGGCGGCGCCCGGTTGCTGCGCATCCGCGAGGTGACAACCGTGCTGGACACCGTCGCGGCGCGCCTCCGGCGCGGGTGAGACTGCCTAGAGTGGACCCGCAACCGGACGTGTGAGGAGAGGTGGGGTGAGCGGTGGCTGCGTCGATGCAGGCCGGTGACGTCCTCGCCGGGCGCTACCGCCTCGACGACCTCCTGGCCGAGTCGGGTGCCGGCCGGTTCTGGCGGGCCCACGACCTCGTGCTGCACCGCCCGGTCGCCGTCCACATCCTCGGCCGCGACGACGACCGCGCCCAGCCGCTCCTCGAGGCGGCGCGGCGCACCGGCCCGGTCATCGACCGGCGGC
Source organism: Nocardioides sp. zg-1228 (assembly GCF_017086465.1). NCBI lineage: Bacteria > Bacillati > Actinomycetota > Actinomycetes > Propionibacteriales > Nocardioidaceae > Nocardioides > Nocardioides sp. zg-1228. The sequence continues at coordinate 4,041,476 of NZ_CP070961.1, forward strand.
TGCTGCGGGTGCTCGACGCCGAGGAGGCCGACGGCCGCTGCTTCGTGGTCAACGAGTGGGGCCAGGGCGACTCCCTCGACATCCTGCTCACCCGCGAGGGGCCGATCGCCCCCCGCCGCGCCGCCTGGCTCGTCGCCGAGGTGGCCGACAGCCTCGTCGGGGCGCACGAGGCGGGGCTCGCCCACGGCTGCCTGACCCCCGAGCACGTGCTGGTCGACCAGCACGGCCAGGTACGCATCATCGGCTTCGGCGTCGAGGCCGCCCTGCGCGGCCTCCCGCCCGGTCGGGCGCAGGTCGACGACGTCGACCTGGTGGGGCTGCTCTACTGCGCGCTCACCGGCAAGTGGGCCGGGGTCTCCCCCTCCGCCCTGCCTCCCGCACCCGAGGTGCACGGGCGGGTGCTGCGCCCACGGCGGGTCCGCGCCGGCATCCCGCGGATGCTCGACGCGCTCTGCGACCAGGTGCTCAACCCCCAGCGCGAGGACGCCCCGCCGCCCTCGGCCCGCACCGTGCGCGACCTGCTCCTCGAGCACGTCGGGGAGACGACCGGCACCCACGTGCCCGCCCACCCCCTCCACGCCGTGCTTCCCATCGCCACCTCGTCGCCGCCCACCGTCTCCGGCGCGCCGCCCACCCCCGTCCTGGCCCCCGACCTGGCCCCCGACCTGGCCCCCGACCTGGCCCCCGGGGCCGCCACCCACACCGCCACCGAGGTCGAGGACGGCACCCGCACCGACGTCGAGCTGGTGGTCCCGTCCGGCTCGGACCCCGACACCGAGGTCGCCCCCCGGGTCGGTCCCGCGGCCGACGCCGACCCCGGGTCGCCGCCTGCCGACGCGTCGGCGCCCGCTCCCGCTCCCGCTCCCGCTCCGTCGGTGACCGACCTGCCCACCGAGGCCGGGATGCCGGTGTTCCACGACGACGACGAGGTCGACTGGCTGCGTGCGCGCGCGGAGCGGCCCGCGCCGCCGCCGCCGCTCGACGAGCCGGAGCCCAAGCCGCTCTTCGCCCCCGACCCGCCCGACGGTCAGCCCGTACGCCGCCCGCGCCCCGGCAGCCGGGCCGTCACCGACTCGTCCTACTGGCCGTGGGACTCGGGCCCCAACACCGACTCCGGCGTACGTCCGCTCGGGCGCGACACCGGGTCGTGGGCCTCCGGGTCGTGGTCGGACGACCGCTGGGACACCGGCGACGCCGACGACACCGGCGACCAGGTGCCCGGACGCCGCTGGATCCGGCTCGCGCTGATCATGGGCATCTGCCTGCTCGTGGGGGTGGCCGCCGTCGCCGTCTACCAGCTCGGGCTCAAGCCGCCCACGCCCGGCTCCGGCGACGAGCCGACCGCCACGGCCAGCCCCAGCGTGGCCGAGCCGACGGCCTTCGCCGACCTGAGTGCCGTCGACTTCGACCCGCAGGGCGCCGCCCCGCAGGAGGAGAACCCCGACTCGGTGCCCAACGTCCTCGACGGCGACCCGGCCACCTCGTGGTCGACCTCGACCTACGAGCAGAACTTCGGCCCGGCCGGCCTCAAGACCGGGGTCGGCCTCGTCGTCGACCTCGGCGCCACCAAGGCGGTGCGCCGGGTGGTCGTCTCCACCACCGGCGGACAGACCTCGCTCGCCGCCTACGTCACCTCCGAGCCGCCCACCGGCGTCGCCGAGCTCACCCCGGTCGGCACCGCCTCCGGCACCGGCGACCTGACGGTCGACCTCGACGAGGCGGTGTCCGGGCGCTACGTCACGGTCTGGCTCACCCTGCTGCCCCAGGTCGACGACGGCTTCCGCGGCACGATCACCGAGGTGCAGGTGCTCGGGTGAGCACCGCCGCGAGCGACGAGCGCTCCGACCAGGCGCTGCTGCAGGCCCACGTCGACGGCGACGCGGAGGCGTTCGGCGTGCTGTTCGCCCGCCACCGCGACCGCCTGTGGGCGGTCGCGCTGCGCACGATGGGCAACCCCGAGGACGCTGCCGACGGACTCCAGGACGCCATGATCGCGGCGTTCCGTCGCGCCGGCTCCTACCGCGGTGAGGCCGCCGTCACGACCTGGCTGCACCGGGTCGTGGTCAACGCGTGCCTCGACCGCATCCGGTCGGCGCGGATCCGGCGCCTCGAGGCGCTGCCCGACGACGTCGAGGACCGCGGCACCGTGGTGGCCACCGCGGTGCGCGACGACCGGCCCGACGAGGTCGCCGTCGACTCCGAGCGCCGTCGGCGCGTGCTCGACGCGCTCGCGACCCTGCCCGCCGAGCAGCGCGCCGCGCTCGTGCTGGTCGACATGGAGGGCTACCCCGTCGCGGAGGTGGCCCGGATGCTCGGGTGCGCGGAGGGCACGGTGAAGTCCCGCTGCTCGCGCGGACGCACCAAGCTGGCCGGGATCCTCGCCGACCTCCAGCACCCCGCCGGTGACCCGCCCCACGGGAACCCGCCGCCCGACGGTCCCGTCCAACCGAGCGTGCGGCCGCGGGGACCGCCCGCGCCCTGACCCCGTTCTCCGATCCCGACCCTGGTCCGTGACCGGGTCGCCTGACCCCGACCGTGACCACGCCGCGCCGCCCGAGGAGGTGAGCCCCGATGCCCGATCCCTCCGGGCTGCCACCCGAGCAGGAGGCCGTACGCCGTCTCCTCGCCGACGCGCGTCACGACGAGTCCACGCCTCCCGAGGTCGTCGCGCGCCTCGACGACACCCTGGCCTCGCTCGTCGCCGAGCGCGGTGCGGACGCGACGGCGTCGTCGTCGCCCGGGAGGATCGTCGACATCGGCTCGCGCCGGCGGCGCCGCGCCGGGATCGGGCTGCTGGCCGCCGCGTCGGTCGTGGTCGCCGGGGTCGCGATCGGCCAGGCCCTCCCCCGTGTCGGCTCCGACGACGCCAGCGCCGGGTCCTCCTCCGAGAGCTCGATCGCCGGGGCCCCCGCGCCGAGCCGCGACCCGAGCGCCCGCGACAGTGCCGGTGGCAGTGCCGACGACGGGGCCGACGACGGGGCCGGTGCGGCCGAGTCCGCGCCGGAGTCGCTCAAGAGCGGCGGTGCGACGGCGTTCGCGGGTCGTCCCACTCTCGCCTCAGCGGACTCCCGCCTCGACGACGAGCTGTTGGCGCTGCGCCCGCAGGCCTCCGCCCGGCACCGGGTGGTCGGCTCGCCCGACGCCGTCGACGGCTGCGACCTGCCGGACCTGGGCCGTGGGCGCCGCCTGCTCGTCGAGGTCGACGGCCAGCCCGGCGTGGTGGTGTTCCGTCGCCCCGACGGCGCTGCCCAGCAGGCCGAGGTCTACGTGTGCGGGATCACCGACCCGGTGCGCACCCTCACGCTGCCCGCGCCCTGAGCGCCCCTCCGCTGCGGAACAACACTCCCCTACGATCCGTTGAGGATGGCGTACCGCCCACCCCCCAGTCGATCCCGCAGGAGTCACTGACCACTCATGAGCACCAGCACCGAGACGCGCAACGTCATCATCATCGGCTCGGGCCCCTCGGGCTACACCGCCGCCGTCTACGCGGCCCGCGCCTCGCTCAACCCGCTCGTCCTCGAGGGCTCGGTCACCGCCGGTGGCGCGCTGATGAACACCACGGAGGTGGAGAACTTCCCCGGCTTCCGCGACGGCATCATGGGTCCGGCGCTGATGGACGAGATGCGCGCCCAGGCCGAGCGGTTCGGCGCCGAGCTGGTCTCCGACGACGTCGTCGAGGTCGACCTCACCGGTGAGGTGAAGGTCGTGAAGACCGCCACTGAGACCTACACCGCGCGCGCGGTGATCCTCGCCACCGGCTCGGGCTACCGCAAGCTCGGACTGCCCAACGAGGAGGAGCTCTCCGGGCGCGGCGTGTCGTGGTGCGCGACCTGCGACGGCTTCTTCTTCCGCGAGCAGCACATCGCGGTGGTCGGCGGTGGCGACTCGGCCATCGAGGAGGCGACCTTCCTGACCCGCTTCGGCTCCAAGGTCTCGCTGATCGTGCGCCGCGACGAGCTGCGCGCCTCCAAGATCATGCAGGAGCGGGCGTTCGCCGACCCCAAGCTCGAGATCGAGTGGAACTCGGTCGTGGAGAGCATCAACGGCAGCGACCGTCTCGAGTCGATCACCCTCAAGGACACCGTCACCGGCGAGACCCGCGAGCTGCCCGCCACCGGGCTGTTCATCGCGATCGGCCACGACCCGCGCTCGGAGCTGCTCACCGGGCAGGTCGACCTCGACGGCGACGGCTACGTGCTGGTCCGGCACCCCTCCACGGCCACCAACCTGCCCGGGGTGTTCGCCGCCGGCGACCTGGTCGACCACCACTACCGCCAGGCGATCACCGCCGCCGGCACCGGCTGCTCGGCCGCGCTCGACGCCGAGCGCTACCTCGCCGAGCTCGACCACACCGGGGCGACGGCCCGCCAGGCCCAGGACGACGTCGCGATGGACGCGCTCACCGACCAGGTGCAGACCGCCGGCCTCTGAGGCGCGCCCGGGAACATCTGCCCCCGACCCCGTGTTGGGACAGCACTGACTTCCGTCGCATCAACAGCATCGAGAGAGAGGCACACCCGTGGGCAACATCGCCGCCGTGACCGACGCCGAGTTCGAGGCGCAGGTCCTGAAGTCTGACAAGCCGGTCCTCGTGGACTTCTGGGCCGAGTGGTGCGGCCCGTGCCGCCAGGTCGCCCCGATCCTCGACGAGCTCAACGCCGAGCACGGCGACAAGCTCACGTTCCTCAAGATGAACGTCGACGAGAACCCCGTGACGCCGTCGTCCTACCGGGTCACCGGCATCCCGACGATCAACGTCTACCAGGGCGGCGAGGTCGTGAAGTCCATCGTGGGCGCCAAGCCCAAGGCCGCGCTGCTCAAGGAGCTCGACGGCATCATCTGAGCCCCACCTCTAGTCGCGCGAGGCGACCCGCACCGATCCGATCGGGCGGGTCGCCTTCTGCGTGGGGCGCACCACCCCCCAGACCTTCTCGAGGGCGAGCTCGACCTCGTCCTTCCAGCTCAGCGTCGTGCGCAGGTCCATCCGCAGCCGCGGCGTCGTCGGGTGCGCCCGCTGGACGGTGAAGCCCACCCGGCCGAGGAAGTCTGCCGGCAGCACGCACCCGACGGTGTGCCCCCGCGTGTCGCCGTAGGCCTCGATGGTGGTGTGACCTCGCTCGACCAGGTCGGCGGCCATCGACTGGACCAGCAGGCGTCCGAGTCCGCTGCGCCGCAGGGACGGCTCGACCCAGGCGGTGGCCGCGATGATCGCGTCGGGCGAGCCCGGGGCGGTCGGCAGGGCCGCGGCACCGGGCAGCCGCGGCACCGGGGCGTAGACGATGTGCCCGACCGTACGACCGTCGATGCGCACCACCCGCCCGCACGGACCCCACTCGCGTGTCACCGACGCGAGCCAGCGCTCCTTCTCGGCGATCCGGTCGGCGTCGTCGAGGCGCGAGCGCTCGACCGGGGTGAGCTCCCAGAACACGCACGAACGCACCGGGTCGGCCAGCTCTCGGAGGTGGTCGAGCGTCAGGTACGCGGTCTTGCGGGACACGTCTCGATGCTAGACCGCGACCGCGCCTGAGAGGATGAGGCGTGCGCCCGATCCGACAGAGCAAGAAGCTGCAAGGTGTCCGCTACGACGTCCGCGGCCCGATCCTGCTGGAGGCGCAGCGGCTCGAGGCCGAGGGCCACCGGATCCTCAAGCTCAACATCGGCAACACCGCCCCGTTCGGGTTCGAGGCGCCCGAGCAGATCCTCGCCGACATGATCCACCACCTGCCCCAGTCGCAGGGCTACGCCGACAGCCAGGGCATCTGGTCGGCGCGCACCGCCGTCATGCACTACTACCAGTCGCGCGGGCTGCGCGACGTGGGCGTCGAGGACGTCTTCATCGGCAACGGCGTGTCCGAGCTGATCTCGATGGTGCTCCAGGCGTTCGTCGACGACGGCAACGAGATCCTCGTGCCGGCCCCCGACTACCCGCTGTGGACGGGCGCCGTGACGCTCGCCGGTGGCGTCCCCGTGCACTACCGGTGCGACGAGGCCAACGAGTGGAACCCCGACCTCGCCGACATCGAGGCCAGGATCACCGAGAACACCCACGCCATCGTCATCATCAACCCCAACAACCCCACGGGCGCCGTCTACAGCGCGGAGACCGTCAAGGCCCTCGTCGACATCGCGCGGCGCCACCAGCTCGTCGTGATGGCCGACGAGATCTACGAGAAGATCCTGTTCGAGGACGCCCAGCACCACCACGCGGCGACCTACGGCGGCAACGACGTGCTGTGCCTGACGTTCTCGGGGCTGTCCAAGGCCTACCGGGTGTGCGGCTACCGCGCCGGCTGGGTGATGATCTCGGGGCCCAAGGAGATCGCGACCGACTTCCTCGAGGGGCTCACGCTCATCGCCAACATGCGCATGTGCGGCAACGTGCCCGCCCAGCACGCCATCCAGACCGCCCTGGGCGGCTACCAGTCCATCGAGGAGTTCATCGGCCCCGGAGGACGCTTCTACGAGCAGTCCATGCTCGCCCACCGGCTCCTCAACGAGATCCCCGGCGTCAGCAACGTCAAGCCGCGCGGGGCCCTCTACTGCTTCCCGCGGCTCGACCCGGCCGTCTACGCGGTCGATGACGACCAGGAGCTGGTGCTCGACCTACTGCGGGCCAAGAAGATCCTCGTCACGCACGGCACAGGGTTCAACTGGCCCGAGCCCGACCACTTCCGGCTGGTGACGCTGCCCGAGGCGTCGGTGCTCGAGGAGGCCATCGGGCGCATCGCCGACTTCCTCGCCACGCGACGCTGATCACGAACGGTCGCCGCGCCGCTCGGGCGACCCCTAGGCTCCTCGCCATGCGCGATGTGACCTACCCGCCGATCATCGTCACCGCCAAGACGGCCTTCCGCCTCCTCGGCCAGGACATCAGGCTCTGCGGCACCGACCACGTGCCCCGCGAGGGGGGCGTGCTGCTGGCGTTCAACCACGTCAGCTACCTCGACTTCATCTACGGCGGGCTCGCCGCCCACCCGTCGCGACGGCTGGTCCGGTTCATGGCCAAGCGCGAGATCTTCGACCACCGCATCGGCGGTCCGGTCATGCGCTCGATGCATCACGTCCGGGTCGACCGGGGCGAGGGCGTGGAGAGCTTCCACCAGGCCGTCGACCTGCTCCGCCGCGGGGAGGCGGTCGGGATCTTCCCCGAGGCCACCATCTCGCGCGCCATGGAGCTCAAGGAGTTCAAGACCGGTGCCGTCCGCATCGCCGCCGCGGCCGACGTTCTGCTCCTGCCCGTGATCCTGTGGGGCACCCAGCGGATGATGACCAAGGACCACCCGCGCGACTTCTCCCGCGGGCGCGCCATCTCGATCACCGTGGGCGAGCCCCTGCACTCGACGGGCGACGACCCGGTGGGTGAGACCGCGCAGCTCCACGACCGGATGTCCGAGCTGCTGCGCGAGACCATCGCCGCCCACCCGGCTGCGGAGCAGCCGCCGGGCTCGTGGTGGCTGCCCGCGTCGATGGGAGGCGGTGCCCCCACGCTCGAGCAGGCCGCGCGGCTCGACGCCGAGGAGAAGCGCGAGCGCGCCCGGCGCCGCGCCGAGAAGCGTGCCTCCACGCGGGCAGCGATGCCGGCAGACAAGCAGCCAGAGCGCTAGATCGATCTGTCGCTAGGTCGCCACATCGTTACATCGATTGAGCGACATGTCGCTTTGTCGACATTGGTCGACCGCCTGGTCGAGACCGCGCACACCGGCCCCGGATCGGACGTGGTGTGTCGGCCCGCCCACCGTCAGATCGGGCGGTCGTCCCGGTTGCGCGGGTCCATGATGTCGACGATCCGGCGCAGGTCGTCGAGGCTGGCGAACTCGACGGTGATCTTGCCCTTGGCCTTGCCGAGATCGACCTTGACGCGCGTCTCGAGCCGGTCGGAGAGCCGGTCGGCGAGCTCGCCGAGACCGGGCGCGACGGGCTTGTTGCGCCGCACCCGGGGGGCGGCCTCCTCGACACCGACCGACACGATCTCCTCGAGCCCGCGCACCGAGATGCCCTCGGCGGTGACCCGTGCAGCGAGCTTGTCCTGGAGCGCCGCGTCGTCGACCGAGAGGAGCGCGCGTGCGTGCCCGGCCGAGAGCACTCCCGCAGCGACGCGCCGCTGGACGGCGGGAGAGAGCTTGAGCAGCCGCAGGGTGTTGGAGATCTGCGGTCGCGAGCGACCGATGCGCTGGGCCAGCTCCTCGTGGGTGCAGCCGAAGTCCTCGAGCAGCTGACCGTAGGCCGCCGCCTCCTCGAGGGGGTTGAGCTGGGAGCGGTGGAGGTTCTCCAGCAGGGCGTCGCGGAGCATGTCCTCGTCGTCGGTCTCGCGCACGATCGCGGGGATCGTGTCGCGGCCGGCCTGCTGGGAGGCCCGCCACCGGCGTTCACCCATGATGAGCTCGTAGCTCTCCTCGCCCGTGCGCCGCACCACCACCGGCTGCAGGAGACCGACCTCACGGATGGAGTGCACCAGCTCGGCGAGTGCCTCCTCCTCGAAGACCTGCCGCGGCTGGCGGGCGTTGGGCCGCACCTGGGCGATCGGCAGCTCGGCGAAGTAGGCGCCCGCGCCGGGAGCAGCGGCGCCCGCGTCCGCGGCGGCCGGGACCGCGGCGGCCGGTCCGCCACGGTCGGACGACGGCGCAGCGGCGGCGTCGGGCGTCGAAGGAGCGGGCTGGCTGGGCGTCGTGGGGATCAGCGAGCCCAGGCCACGACCCAGCCCGCGGCGCGGTGCGTTGGCGCTCATGCCTGGACCTCGATCATGTAGATGCTCCCTTGGTCGCGATCTCACGGGCGGCCTCCAGGTAGGAGAGTGCTCCCGCCGACGCCGGATCGTAGGTCATCACGGTCTGCCCGTAGGACGGCGCCTCCGAGACCCGCACGGACCGCGGGACGGCGGTCTTGAGCACCTGGTCCCCGAAGTGTCCACGGACCTCCTCGGCCACGCCGGCCGCGAGCCGGGTGCGGGCGTCGTACATCGTGAGCAGGATGGTCGAGATGGTCAGGCGGGGGTTGAGGTGCTGACGCACCATCTCCACCGTCTCCAGCAGCATCCCGAGGCCCTCGAGCGCGTAGTACTCCGCCTGGATCGGGATGAACATCTCCCGCCCCGCCACGAGCGCGTTGAGGGTGAGCAGCCCGAGCGACGGGGGGCAGTCGACGAGGACGTAGTCGAACCGCTCCTCGCCCGCGTCGGCCGCGCTCCCCACGAGGGGGTGGGCGGTGATGGCGCGGTCGAGCCGCTGCTCGCGCGCCACCACGCTGACGAGCTCGATCTCGGCCCCCGCCAGGTCGATCGTGGCCGGTACGACCCACAGGCCGGGCAGGTCGCCGCACTCGGTCATCACGTCGGCCAGCGGAGCGCCCTCGACGAGCATGTCGTAGGTCGACGGGACGCCACGGTGGTGGTCGATGCCGAGGGCCGTCGAGGCGTTGCCCTGCGGGTCGAGGTCGATGACCAGGACCTTCTGGCCGAGCTGGGCCAGGCCCGCCGCGACGTTGACCGTCGACGTCGTCTTGCCGACCCCGCCCTTCTGGTTGGCCACGACCATCACCCGGGTCGCCGGGGGACGTGCGACACCCTGACGGCGCAGTCCGCCGGTCCGCGCGAGCACCGAGTGCTGGGCGGCCTGGGCCAGTGGGGTCGCCTGGTCCGCGAAGTCGGTGTCCTGACCCGCGAGCTCGCCGGCGGTGCGCACCTGCCACGCCGGCTTGGTTTCACGTGAAACACCGCGGGTCGGGACGGGCGGCTCCGTCGCCGGGCGCTCGCTGGTTCCACGTGAAACATCGTCCTCAGACGGCGAGGATGGCACGGGCCGGTTGTCCCCGTTCTGTGGATGACCCACACCAAACTGTGGATAATCCCGCTCACCCCCCCCTGCCGCGTCGGTGGAAAACGGGTACGGCCGATCGCCGGAACGCCAGTGCTCACCGCCCTCGGGAACGCCGCCGCGCCCGTCGTCGGTGCCATCAGTGTGGACGGTGGGATCGTCATGGGGGCCGTGGCTCAACTCAGCTCACCTCTCGCTTGGTCGCTCGTCGGTCCCCGCGCGCGGGCCGCTTGGTGGGGGGCGTGTTCCGGTGCCCGCGGGCAAGAGGCCAACCTATCCGGCCCGGATCGGCCCACGGCACCCGGAGGACCGTCGTCGGCGGATCGAGCACGCCGACGCCGACCTCGAACACCTCGGGCTCGCCGCACCGCCAGCGACGCAGCACCGCACGGGAGGCCGCGATCTCGTCGTGCACCGACCGACCCTTCATCGCCACGAGTGCGCCGGTCGGCGCCACCAGCGGCATCGACCAGCCCAACAGCCGGTCGAGCGGGGCCACCGCGCGGGAGGTCACCACGTCGTACGTCTCGATGCCGTGCAGCTCCTCCGCCCGTCCCCGCACCACGCGCACGTGCGTCAGCCCGAGCTCGGCGACCACCTCGTCGAGGAACGTCGTGCGCCGTAGCAGCGGCTCCACCAGCGTCACCGCCAGGTCGGGACGTGCGATCGCGACCACGACACCGGGCAGGCCTGCTCCGGTGCCGATGTCGCACACCGTCGATCCGTCCGGGATCGCCTCGGCGAGCACGGCTGAGTTGAGCAGGTGCCGATCCCAGAGTCGCGGCGCCTCCCGCGGGCCGATCAGCCCACGCACGACGCCCTCGGTCGCCAAGAGTTCGGCGTAGCGCTCCGCAAGCGGCAGCCGGTCGGACGCGAACACCCCCCGCGCCTCGGGAGGCACGGAGGGTGTTTCACGTGAAACGTCGTCACTCACGCCGGGAGGATCACCACGTGTCGCTTGGGCTCCGCGCCCTCGGACTCCGAGGTGAGTCCGGCGGCGGCGACCGCGTCGTGGACGACCTTGCGCTCGAAGGCACTCATCGGGTCGAGCGAGACCGGCTGGCCCAATTCCCTCACCTGGGCGATGGACGTCTCGGCCAGGGCGACGAGGCGCTCGCGCTGCTGGGCGCGGTGTCCGTCGATGTCGAGCATCAGGCGCGAGCGCTCGCCGGTCTCGCGGTAGACCGCGAGACGGGTCAACTCCTGGAGCGCCTCCAGCACCTCGCCGTTGCGCCCCACGAGCAGGCTCAGGTCCGCGCCGCCGATCTGCACGCTCGCGCGGTCACCCTCGACGTCCATGTCGAGGTCACCGTCGAGGTCGGCGATGTCGAGGAGCTCCTCGAGGTAGTCGGCGGCGATGTCACCCTCGTTCTCGAGGCGCTGCACCTTGGACGGGCGCGCGGCACCGGCCTCGTCCGCGCCGGCCTCGTCCGCACCGGCGGTGTCGACGGGTGCGGCGTCGACGTGGGTGGTGGCCCCGCCGTCGGGGGTGGCCTCGGTGGTCTCGCCGTCGGTCAGCTGCTCGCTCACGTGTGTCTCCTGGTCTCGATCACGGAGGACGGCGTCCGCAGGGTCGCCGTCCCGGGAAGTCTGGTCAGCGCTTCTTCTTCTGGTTGCGCTGGGCCTTGGTCTGGCGCTGCGGCTGCTGCCGGGACTGCGACTTCTCCGCGCGCCTGGCCTCCGCCTCCGCTGCGAGCCGCTCCTCCTCGAGCTGCGCGGGCGTCTTCTGTCCCTTGCGGGCCGCCTTCGCGCGGTCGCGCTGCTCCTTGGCGTCGGCCGCGGGCGTGCCGGGCGCGGGGTTGTTGCGGATCACGTAGAACTGCTGGCCCATCGTCCACAGGTTGGAGGTCGTCCAGTAGAAGAGGACGCCGACGGGGAACGCGATGCCACCCACGGCGAAGACGACCGGAAGGACGTAGAGCAGCATCTTCTGCTGCTGGGCGTACGGGCCGGAGAGCGCGTCGGCCGGCATGTTCTTGCTCATCAGCTGGCGCTGGGTCAGGAACGTCGTCGCCGTCATGGCGAGCACGAGGAACGCGGCGAGCACCCGAACGCCGATGTCGTCGGTGTTGAGGAACGTGTCGGAGATCTTGGCCCCGAGGAAGATCGCGTCGCCGAACTGCGTGTTGAGCTGCTCGGTCATCAGGCCGCGCTCGTGCGAGGGGTCCTTGGCGGCCTGGTCGATCAGCCGGAACAGGGCGAGGAAGATCGGCATCTGCAGCAGGATCGGCAGGCAGGACGCGAACGGGTTGGTGCCCGAGTCCTTGTAGAGCTTCATCGTCTCCTGCGCGAGACGCTCACGGTCGTGGCCGTACTTCTTCTGCAGCTCGCGCACCTTGGGCTGGATGAGCTGCATGTTGCGGCTGGACTTGATCTGCTTGACGAAGAGCGGGATCAGCGCCATCCGGATGACGAGGGTCAGCCCGATGATCGAGAGGACCCACGCGACGCCCGACGTCTCGCCGAACAGGGAGCCGAACAGCTTGTGGAAGCCGACCAGCACCGCCGAGATGACGTAGTAGAGCGGGGCCATGATCGCGCCGCCGATGGCACCGAAGAAGTCGAGCACTCATGCTCCTCGAGTTGCAGGGGACTCCGCGGCCGAGCCGGCGCGGGAGGGAACGGGGTCGTAGCCGCCGGCTGCCCACGGGTGGCAGCGGACCAGACGACGTGCGGCCAGCCAGGTGCCACGCGGGGCGCCGTGCACGGTGACGGCCTCGAGCGCGTAGGCCGAGCAGCTCGGGTGGTAGCGGCAGACCTGGCCGTAGAGGGGGCTGATCGCGAAGCGCCAGGCGCGGATGAACCCGATGAGGAGGTGCTTCATGGGGTGCTCACCCTGCTCAGGGTACGGGCCAGATCGGCGCAGAGGGTGGCGTACGACGCATCGGCCGCGGCCGGGAGCGCACGGACCACGAGCGCAGCACGACCCGGGAGCCCCTCCAGTGCGGGGAGGTGCTCCCGGGTCAGGTGCCGAAGTCGTCTCTTCACACGGTTGCGCGTGGCGGCGTTGCCCACGGACTTGCCGACCGTGAACCCCACCTGCACCGGCGCCGGTGTCGCGTCGGGATCCACCCACAGGTGGACGACGAGCGTCGAGGAGCCGGAACGCCGCCCCTGGCGCACCGTGCGACGGAAGCCGTCAGCGGTGGTGAGGCGGTGGGCAGCGGAGAGCACGGCGGGCGCCGTGGGCCCCGGCCTCAGACGGCCAGGCTCTTGCGGCCCTTGCGGCGCCGGCTGGACAGGATGGCGCGACCGGCACGGGTCCGCATGCGCAGGCGGAAGCCGTGCACCTTGTGACGGCGACGGTTGTTCGGCTGGTACGTACGCTTGCTCACGGCTATTTCTCCGAAGGTTTCGAGGGATGTCCACTCCACACGGCGTCGGTGCAGGCGTTCGGCCGGCACCGCGCACCCACGCAGCCGCCAGGCGGCGGATCGTGGACATGCGGCACCCGTCGACAGGGAGCGACCGGCCAACGGTACGCGGAGGGCAAACGGGGGGTCAAACCCGCGAGCCCTCCCGGGGGCCGACCCTGTGGATGACGTCTTGCTCCACGGCTCGCTCGGTTGTTACGTTCCCTGTGTCCGC